>NZ_JBSVWN010000048.1:0-51811 GCF_054071325.1 Pseudomonas sp. SDO5215_S409
GCTCCCGCGTGGGAATGCCTCCTGTGACGCTCTGCGTCACCGGTGCACCGGCCTGCGAGCGGGACGCAGAGCGTCCCGGGCTGCGTTCCCACGCGGGAGCGTGGGAACGAGTGAGAGGTAATACAAAATCAGCGCGCACAACTTCGGCACAGCCGCCTGGATCGCATCACTCACCTCAAACTTCCTGACGCTCGATCGTTCCCACGCTCCCGCGTGGGAATGCCTCCTGTGACGCTCCGCGTCACCGGTGCACCGGCCTGCGAGCGGGACGCGGAGCGTCCCGGGCTGCGTTCCCACGCGGGAGCGTGGGAACGAGTGAGGGGTGATACAAAATCAGCGCGCATAACTTCGGCACAGCCGCCTGGATCGCATCGCTCACCTCAAACTTCTTGAAGCTCCATCGTTCCCACGCTCCCGCGTGGGAATGCCTCCTGTGACGCTCTGCGTCACCGGTGCACCGGCCTGAGGAGTGCGCACAAAAAAGCCGCCCACTAAGGGCGGCTTTTTCGTACAGCCAACCGACCCTTACAACTTCGGCCCAGCCGCCTTGATTGCATCGCTCACTTCAAACTTCTTGAAGTTCTCAATGAACAACCCAGCCAGCGTCTTCGCCGCTTCGTCGTAAGCGGCTTTGTCAGCCCAGGTATTACGCGGGTTCAGCAGCACGGTATCAACGCCCGGCACGGCCAGTGGCACGTCCAGGTTGGCGATGTCCAGGTGCTCGGTTGCAGCACCGATCAGCGCGCCGCTCTGGATCGCTGCGATCACCGCGCGGGTGGTCGGGATGTTGAAGCGTTTGCCCACGCCGTAGCCACCGCCGGTCCAGCCGGTGTTGACCAGGTAAACCTTGGAACCAAAGCCACGGATACGCTTGATCAGCAGCTCAGCGTATTCACCGGCCGGGCGCGGGAAGAACGGCGCGCCGAAGCAGGTGGAGAAGGTCGACTTGATGCCGCCGCCCGAGCCCATTTCGGTCGAGCCCACCAGCGCGGTGTAGCCAGACAGGAAGTGGTAGGCCGCTTGTTCTTCGTTGAGGATGGACACCGGCGGCAGGACGCCGGTCAGGTCGCAGGTCAGGAAGATCACCGCGTTGGGCTCGCCGCCCAGGTTTTTCTCGGAGCGTTTGGCAACGTGTTCCAGCGGGTAAGCGGCGCGGCTGTTCTGGGTCAGGCTGACGTCGGTGTAGTCGGCGTGCTTGGCGCCGTCAATCACGACATTTTCTAACACTGCGCCATGTTTGATGGCTTTCCAGATGACCGGCTCGTTTTTCTCGGACAAATCGATGCACTTGGCGTAGCAACCGCCTTCGATGTTGAACACCACGCCTTCGCCCCAGCCGTGTTCGTCGTCGCCGATCAGGTAGCGGCTTTCGTCAGCGGACAGGGTGGTTTTGCCGGTGCCCGACAGGCCGAAGAACAGGGTCACATCGCCCTCTTCGCCGATGTTGGCGGCGCAGTGCATCGGCAGCACGTCGGCGGCCGGCAGCAGGAAGTTCTGCACCGAGAACATGGCTTTCTTCATTTCACCGGCGTAACGCATGCCGGCGATCAGGACTTTTTTCTGCGCGAAGTTGAGGATCACGCAACCGTCGGAGTGGGTGCCGTCACGCTCTGGTACGCACTCGAAATTGGCCACGTTGAGCACTTGCCATTCTTCACGACCCGCCGGGTTGTACTGGGCCGGGTTGATGAACAGGCAACGGCCGAACAGGTTCTGCCAGGCGGTCTGGGTGGTCATTTTGACGGCCAGGTAGTGGTCTGCAGCCGCCCCTACGTGAACGTGGGAAACGAAGTGTTCTTGCGCGTTGTTGAAGGCCTCGACGCGAGCCCACAGGGCGTCGAACTTGTCGGCCGGGAACTTGCGGTTGATGGGGCCCCAGGCAATGGCGGCCTGGGTGGAAGGCTCGTCAACGATGAAACGATCGACCGGCGAACGGCCGGTACGGTGACCGGTGTGCACGACCAGCGCGCCGGTGTCGGCAAGCTCGCCTTCACCGCGGCTCAGGGCTTCTTTGACCAGATCGTCGACACTCAGATCGGTGTACACGGTGTTATTGGCTTGCGTCATGAGGTTCCCCGTCGGCCTGTGGCCGAGTGCTCCAAACGTTTTGTAGTAGAAAGTTGCGCACTACTACCGCGAAAAAAGTGGGCCGGATTATGCCAGAAAAGCCCAAAAAGAGTAGGGCCCTCCGGTCAGAACAGCGCTACCCCGGCATTTGTCAGGTGATTTACCTGTGCTTAAACGTTTTAGTGGCGGGTGCCCGATGGGGTGTCGACGCCAGCGCCGGCGAATAACTGGGTGATATCGGCCGCGTCGAACAGGTAGCGCTGGTTGCAGAACTGGCAGTCGATCTCGACAGTGCCGCCCTGCTCCACGGCCAGATTTTGCGCATCTTCAAGGCCCAGGCTGACCAGGGCGTTGCCCGAACGCTCGCGCGAGCAACTGCAGTGGAAACGCAGCGGCTGTTCGTCGAACAGGCGCACGGCCTCTTCGTGGTACAGGCGATGCAGGATGGTTTCGTTGTCCAGGCCCAGCAGTTCTTCGGCCTTGACGGTGTTGGCCAGGGCGATGATGTGCTGCCAGCTGGCGTCGCGTTCGTCTTCGTCCTTGATGCGGTCGGCCGGCAATTGTTGCACCAGCAGGCCACGGGCGCGTTGGCCGTCAGCGTTGAGCCAGAAGCGTGTGTTCACTTGCTGGGACATCACGAAATAGTTAGTGAAACACTCCGATAGCGTTTCTCCGTCCAGGTCGACGATGCCTTGGTAGCGCTGGCCTTCGGTAGGGTCGACGGTCAGGGCCAGCACGCCGTTGGGCATCAGGTCGGCGAGGGTCGCGTCTGCGGCAATTTGACTCGCTTCGTAGCGGGCCAGGCCGCGGATTTCACGCTCGCTGGAGCACTCGATCATCAAGAGCGGCACCGGGCCTTCGGAACGCGCCTGCAAGATCAGCAAACCGTCGAATTTCATGGTGCCCACCAGCAACGCGGCGGCAGCCATGAACTCGCCGAGCAGTTGCGCGACCGGCTCCGGATAGGGGTGCTTGGCGAGGACTTCAGCATAGCTGCGCTCCAGGGCGACCAGTTCGCCACGGGCGTCGCTGTCGTCGAAGATGAAGCGTTGGGAGAAGTCGGTATCCGGCAAATCAGTCATAGGTCTGGGTATCTGAATGGATGACAAAAATGTGACAGCGTTTATAAACTTACGCGCTTTGGCACCATCTTGGTGCGACTTTCGACAGGAAATCGAAGGGTTTAAAGCAATGAGGAAACAGTTTATGAACAATCCGGGTTTGTTCCAAGCCAAGTGGAACCTCGGGCGATGGGCCCTGTGCAATTTACTGGCAGTAGGGCTGTTGTGTTTCTGGCTATGGCCGACAGGCCAGATGCTCTGCACGGTTTTCGACGAGTGGTTGTTTCACCGTCTCAATGACCCGCTGGCGACCCACACAGTGTGGTTGCACGTCTGGGCGGTGGGCAGCCTGCGACCGTTCGATGCGGTGGTGGGCGTGATTTTGCTGACGCTGCTCATTCGCGGGGAATGGGTATTCAAGGCCGTCGAGGTGCGCCAGGCGTTTTTTGGCTTTCTGGGCATCCTGTTGTTGCTGCTGTTTATCCGCCTGTTGTTTTCCAAACTGGTGGCCCAGATGGACTGGCAACACAGCAGCCCTTCGATGGTGATCAGTGGGGCCGTTCACATGAGCACCTACTTTCCCGACCTGGAAAAAACCTGGGAGTTGAAAGACCGCTCCAGCCAGAGCTTCCCGGGGGATCACGCCTCGGTGCTGTGGATCTGGGGGCTGTTCATGAGTGTGTTTGCCAAGCGTGCCGGGCAGTTCGTGGTGATCTGGGCACTGGCGTTGCTGTTCATGATGCCGCGCCTGGTGGCCGGGGCACATTGGGGCCAGGACGATTACATCGGCGGCGTGTTGCTGGCACTGCTGGCGTTGGGTTGGGGTTACTACACGCCCTTTGCGGCGCGGTTTTGCGGGCTGATGCTATGGGCGACCGGGCCGGTGTTCGGGCTGCTCGGCAAGCTGCCGGGGTTGCGGCGGTTGAGCGTCATGCGAGCGACTGCATGACGCCTGGTTCGCATCGTTAATCGTCGTTGCCGCTGCCGCGAAACTTGAACAGGTCGCGGCGCTGCTTCTTGCTGGGTTTGCCGTCGGTGCTCAGGCCCATCGCCCCGGCCTTGCGCAGGGCGGCGGCGTTTTCGCGCTTGGCGATGCTGGCTTCGGTTTCGGCATACAGGGTCTGCGCCTCGGGCGCTCCCCGGCGCACGATAGACAGCGCCTGAACCACCACGGAGCGTTCATCAAACCCGGTCCGAATCTCGAACTCATCGCCAATGCGCGGCTCCTTGCCAGGCTTGCAGCGCTCGCCACGGTGGTGCACCTTGCCGCTCTCGATGGCCGCCTTGGCCAATGCGCGGGTCTTGTAGAAGCGCGCCGCCCACAACCATTTGTCCAACCGGACCTTGTCTTCTTCTTCCTGCTTTTGAGCCACGGGTACTCCTCGCTCTGAAAAACGTCGCAACTTAACAGTCGATGCCCCCCGACGCATAAATACGGAGGCTCACCTAAGATACGTCAGCCGCCGGGCAGTTTCTGTGGGGAGCCCTAGATAACTGTCGCCATTTGCTGAATATTCTGCGTGAATACCGCGAAATCGGCACCGGGCCCTAAATCCACTCGCGGCTGTCACAATCCGTGAGCAGTGGGGCGCTACTGTCATTGCCGACTACGAAACATTTCTGATTGCCGGTTACCCATATTGAAGACATTTGACCATTTGACCGTTGTGGGTCTGCGTGAGTGGGTGGCCCTTCCCGACCTGGGAGTGGCCGGCCTGCGCGCCAAGATCGACACCGGGGCCAGCACCTCAAGCCTGCACGCCACCGAGATCGAGCCTTTTGAGCGCGATGGCGAAAAATGGGTGCGCTTCACCGCGCACCTGGGCAGCGTGGTGCAACTGCGTCACCGCCGCTGCGAAGCGCCGCTGGTGGCCATGAAAACCATTAAAAGCTCCAACGGCCAGGCCCAGGTGCGGTATGTGATCAGCACCACGCTGGCCCTGGGCGACGGGTTGTGGCGGGTGCAATTCACCCTGGCTTGCCGCAAGTCCATGCGTTACCGCCTGCTGCTCGGTTCCAAGGCACTGATTGATGGCCAGTTGGTGGTCAATCCCGGGCTCAAATACGTTCAAGACAAGCCGGTGTTCCCGGTGTCCACTCTCTCTGCCACAGGTGTTGCATGAAGATCGCTGTGCTGTCGCGCAACCCGCGCCTGTATTCCACCCGTCGCCTGGTCGAAGCCGGAACCGAACGCGGCCATGAGATGGTGGTGGTCGACACCTTGCGGGCCTACATGAACATCGCCAGCCACAAGCCGCAGATTCATTACCGCGGCAAACCGCTGGAAGGCTTCGATGCAGTCATTCCGCGTATCGGTGCGTCGGTCACGTTTTACGGCTGCGCCGTGTTGCGCCAGTTTGAAATGATGGGGGTCTTTCCCCTCAACGAATCGGTGGCCATCGCCCGCTCGCGGGACAAACTGCGCTCGCTGCAACTGCTGTCGCGCCGAGGCATTGGCCTGCCCGTGACCGGCTTTGCGCACTCGCCCGATGACATCCCCGACCTGATCGAGATGGTCAACGGCGCCCCCCTGGTGATCAAGGTGCTGGAAGGCACCCAAGGCATTGGCGTGGTGCTGTGCGAAACCGCCACGGCGGCAGAATCGGTGATCGAGGCGTTCATGGGCCTCAAGCAGAACATCATGGTCCAGGAGTACATCAAGGAAGCGGGCGGTGCGGATATTCGCTGCTTCGTGGTGGGCGACAAAGTGATTGCAGCGATGAAGCGCCAGGCGCGCCCGGGCGAGTTCCGCTCCAATTTGCATCGAGGCGGCAGCGCCAGCCTGATCAAGATCACCCCCGAAGAACGCATGACCGCCTTGCGGGCGGCGAAGGTGATGGGGTTGAGCGTGGCGGGCGTGGATATCCTGCGCTCCAACCATGGGCCATTGGTGATGGAAGTGAACTCGTCACCGGGGCTGGAAGGGATTGAAACCACCACGGGCAAGGATGTGGCGGGGATCATCATTCAGCATCTGGAAAAGAATGGTGGGCCGAACATGACGCGGACCAAGGGGAAGGGGTAAGCGGAAAGCTTCAAGCGGCAAGCAAAAGCGGCGACCTCGCGCTTGCTTGCCGCTCGCTGCTCTCTTAGACCGCGTCCCTTGGCAGCATCAGGCCCAGCGGCAATCGCACCCGGGCCTCCAGGCCGCCGTCTTCGCGGTTGCGCAGTTCGACGTTGCCACCGTGCATCGACGCAATCCGCCGCACAATCGCCAGGCCCAGCCCGGTGCCCTTGCCACCCCGGGCACGGTCGCCACGGGTGAAGGGGTTGAAGATCCCCTCCAGTTCCGCCGGGTCGATCCCGGCGCCTCGGTCCATCACGCTCAGCACCACATAAGGCGCGCTGGTGTCGCCCGACACATACGCCGCCACTTCCACATCGGAACCTGCGTGATGCAGGGCATTGCCGATCAGGTTGTTGAGCAGGCGCTTCATGGAAACCCGGCGCAATGCAAACGGCTGGATCGGCTCCAGGCGCATGCGCACCTGCTCGTCCTTCTGGTTGTACGGCGCCACCACCTCACGCACCAACTCGGTCAGGTCAACCTCTTCCACCACCTCGTCACGCCCGTCGCGGATGAAGGCCAGGAACTGGTCGAGAATCGCGTCCATGTCCTCGATATCGCGCACCATGTCGTCCGTCAGGTCGGTGTGGTCGCCCATCAACTCCAGGGACAACCGCAAGCGCGTCAGCGGGGTGCGCAAGTCATGGGACACGCCCGCCAGCATCAACTCGCGCTCACGACCGGCCTGTTCGACATCTTCAGCCATCTGGTTAAACGCGCCGTATACCTCGGTCATTTCACTGGGTGTGTCGCTGATGGGTAGGCGCACGCTACGGCCCTGCCCCAGTTGCCGAGCGGCAAACACCAGGCGTTTCAGCGGCTGATTGAGCTGGCGCACAAAAATCCACGCCGACGCGGTGGACAAGAGCCCGATGGCCAGGAACCACCCCAACACGTTCCAGATTTTCTGCCCGCGCAACGGGTGCGGATACAGCGGCACTTTCAGCCAGTCTTCACCCAGGCTCGGCGCTCGCACCCACAGCGCGGGGGAGACGTGCATGCGCAGCCGCACCTCGGTGTCTTCACCCAGTTCGGCCTGCATCTGGCGTTGGTAAATCTCACTGTAGGGCCAATGTTGCTCGCCTTCGGGCACCCCGGCACCCGCCACGCGCACCAGGGTGGCGGC
The DNA here is from genome assembly GCF_054071325.1 of Pseudomonas sp. SDO5215_S409. Taxonomy (NCBI): domain Bacteria; kingdom Pseudomonadati; phylum Pseudomonadota; class Gammaproteobacteria; order Pseudomonadales; family Pseudomonadaceae; genus Pseudomonas; species Pseudomonas sp. SDO5215_S409. The sequence goes on from NZ_JBSVWN010000048.1 coordinate 7,322, forward strand.
CTTGGCGATTTTCTCGCGGTTCTCGGGGTCGGCGGCCCAGTAGGCCCGTAATGTCAGGGCCACGCCGTGGCTGTACTGGCGGTCCACCAGCACGTCTTCGTTCATCAGCAGATAAACCAGTGTCAGCGCCTTGGAAAACAGTACGACGATCAGCACCAGCCAAAGGGTGCGGGAGAAGAAACTTTGCGGGAACCACAGCGGGGTTTTCATAGGAGACAGCTAGACACCTTGCAGGCGCGAGCGACGCTCGCACAATCGCAGAATCCGGGCAACCGGCCGGCTCGTGTCGAGCCTGGCACCGGAGCGCCCGTCCCTGCAAAACGGGGGTTACTTGGCATTGCCGTCCGGCACGAACACGTAACCCACACCCCACACCGTCTGGATATAACGCGGCTTGGACGGATCCGGCTCGATCATGCGACGCAGACGGGAGATCTGCACGTCGATGGAGCGCTCCAACGCGTCCCACTCGCGACCACGGGCCAGGTTCATCAGCTTGTCGCGGGTCAGCGGCTGGCGGGCGTTCATCACCAGCGCCTTGAGCACGGCGAATTCGCCGGTGGTGAGCATGTGCACTTCTTCGCCACGCTTGAGCTCACGGGTGGCCAGCGACAGCTCGTAGTCACCAAAGGTCACGCTTTCGTCTTCGCTGCCTGGGGCGCCCGGCACCGGGGCAGACTGGCGACGCAAGACGGCTTTGACCCGTGCCATCAGCTCGTCAGGGTTGAACGGCTTGGCCAGGTAATCGTCGGCGCCCAGTTCCAGGCCCTTGATGCGGCTCAGCTCGTCGCCCTTGGCGGTCAGCATGATGATGGGGATCTGGTTGTTCGCGTTGCGCAGGCGTTTGCAGGCGGTCAGGCCGTCTTCGCCGGGCAGCATCAGGTCGAGCACCACCAGGTTGAACACTTCGCGTCCCAGCAGGCGGTCCATCTGTTCGGTGTTGGGCACCGCGCGTGCACGGTAGCCCTTGGAGTTGAAGAACCGCTCCAGCAGGCTGCTCAGCCCTGGATCGTCATCAACGATGAGAATTTTTTCGCCTTCAGCAGTTTGTACAGTGCTGCTCATTGGATGCTCCTCTTATCTCGGCGCGCATTATGGCTTAGGTGCCGTTATACGCACCGTGTGCATTGTTAGCAGATTTTTCCTATACCGCCAGCAACCTCACGCCCTGTCACCTTTGGCGCAGTGCCCTCAACCGCGGAACGCTGGTTATAATGCGGCGCCTTTGTGCAGGGCAACGTCAGTTCGTTACCGTTTGCTGCCGGGGATTTTTTTACCCGCTTGTCGCGATTTTTTATGTTTCGAGGGTCAACAGGCTGCCTCTTGACCCAGGCAACGGCGCCCCACGGGCCGCTCAACCAACCTCACAGGGCCTTGTTTTCCGGGCCTGCGAGCTGCTTTCAAGAATTTCAGGTGGTTTTATGGACAGCATCAACAGCCGCATCGCCGAAGAACTCGGTGTACGCCCGCAACAGGTCGAAGCGGCCGTCGCGCTATTGGATGAAGGCTCCACGGTGCCCTTCATCGCCCGTTACCGGAAAGAAGTGACCGGCAGCCTCGACGACACGCAATTGCGTCATCTGGAAGAGCGCCTGCGCTACCTGCGAGAACTCGACGAACGGCGGACCAGCATCCTCGCCAGCATCCAGGAGCAGGGCAAGTTGACCCCGGCCCTTGAGCGCGACATCAAGCTGGCCGACACCAAGACCCGCCTCGAAGACCTCTACCTGCCGTACAAGCAAAAGCGCCGCACCAAGGGCCAGATCGCCCTGGAGGCGGGCCTGGGGGACCTGGCCGACGGCCTGTTCAACGACCCGTCGTTGACCCCGGACAGCGAAGCCGCCCGCTTCGTCAACGCCGAAAAAGGCGTGGCCGACGTCAAGGCGGCCCTGGAAGGCGCCAAGTACATCCTCATGGAGCGCTTCGCCGAAGACGCCAACCTGCTGGAAAAACTGCGCACCTACCTCAAGCAGGAAGCCACCCTCAGTGCCCGTGTCATCGCCGGCAAAGAAGAGGAAGGCGCCAAGTTCCGCGACTACTTCGAGCACGACGAACCGCTCAAGAGCATGCCGTCCCACCGTGCGCTGGCCATTTTCCGTGGCCGCAACGAAGGTATTCTCAGTTCCGCACTTAAGGTCGGCGACGAGCTGCCGGGCACCATGCACCCGTGCGAAGGCATGATCGGTCAACAATTCGGCATCCAGAATCAGAATCGTCCTGCGGACAAGTGGCTCGGTGAAGTCGTGCGCTGGACCTGGAAGGTCAAGCTCTACACCCACCTGGAAACCGACCTGCTGGGCGAGTTGCGCGACGGCGCCGAAACCGAAGCCATCAACGTGTTCGCCCACAACCTGCACGATCTGCTGCTGGCCGCCCCGGCGGGCCCGCGGGCCACACTGGGCCTGGACCCGGGCCTGCGCACCGGCTGCAAGGTCGCCGTGGTGGACGCCACCGGCAAACTGCTGGACCACGCCACCGTGTACCCCCACGTGCCGCACAACAAGTGGGACCAGACCCTGGCCATCCTCGCCGCCCTGTGCGCCAAGCACTCGGTGGACCTGATCGCCATCGGCAACGGCACCGCCAGCCGGGAAACCGACAAGCTGGCTCAAGAACTGATCAAAAAATACCCGGGCATGCAGTTGACCAAGGTCATGGTGTCCGAGGCGGGCGCTTCGGTGTACTCGGCCTCGGAGCTGGCGTCCAAGGAATTCCCGGACCTCGACGTGTCGATCCGGGGCGCCGTGTCCATCGCCCGTCGCCTGCAAGACCCGCTGGCGGAACTGGTGAAGATCGACCCGAAATCCATCGGCGTCGGCCAGTACCAGCACGACGTGTCGCAGCTCAAACTGGCGCGCGGCCTGGATGCGGTGGTGGAAGACTGCGTGAACGCCGTGGGCGTGGACGTGAACACCGCCTCCGTCGCCCTGCTGGCGCGTATCTCGGGCCTGAACACCACCCTGGCGCAGAACATCGTCACCCACCGCGATGAAAACGGCGCGTTCAAAACCCGCGCCGCGCTGAAAAAAGTACCGCGCCTGGGCGAGAAAACCTTCGAGCAATCCGCTGGTTTCCTACGCGTCATGAACGGTGACAACCCGCTGGACGCCTCCGCCGTGCACCCGGAAGCCTACCCGCTGGTGCAGCGCATCGCCGCTGAAACCGACCGCGACATCCGCTCGCTGATCGGCGACGCCACCTTCCTCAAGCGCCTGGACCCGAAAAAGTACACCGACGAAACCTTCGGCGTGCCCACCATCACCGACATCCTGCAAGAGCTGGAAAAACCGGGCCGCGACCCGCGTCCCGAGTTCAAGACCGCCGAGTTCCAGGAAGGCGTCGAAGACCTCAAGGACCTGCAACCGGGCATGATCCTCGAAGGCGTGGTGACCAACGTGACCAACTTTGGCGCTTTTGTGGATATCGGCGTGCATCAGGACGGTTTGGTGCACATCTCTGCACTTTCGGAGAAGTTCATCAAGGACCCGCGTGAAGCGGTGAAAGCCGGTGACGTGGTCAAGGTCAAGGTCATGGAAGTCGACATCCCGCGTAAACGCGTGGGCCTGTCGATGCGCATGAGCGACACCCCCGGCGAGAAAATCGACGGGGCCCGTGGCGCCCGCCCGGGCTCGGCGCCGCGCCAGTCCCAAGGCAGCGCACCGCGCAAGGAAACCGCCGCACCGGCAGCCGCCAACAACGCGATGGCGTCGCTGTTCGCCAACGCCAAACAGCTGAAGAAACGTTGATGGACGTTCCGGCCAGCTTGACCCAGAGCGCCTTCAGCGAGCTGATCGGCTGCCGCCTGCAACGCCTGGACGAGGGCGTTGCCGAGGTGGCCCTCACCCTGGAGCCGCAACTGCGCAACCGCGCGGGCAAGCTCCATGGCGGGGCGATCTTCAGCCTGGTGGACATCACGATGGGGCTGGCCTGTTCCAGCGCCCATGGGTTCGACCAGCAGAGCGCGACCATCGAGTGCAAGATCAACTACATCCGCGCCGTGTCCGATGGCGATGTGCTGTGCACGGCCCGCGTCATTCACGCGGGCCGGCGCACGTTGGTGGTAGAAGCCGACGTGGTCCAGGAGCAGAAACTGGTCGCAAAAGCACAAGGCACCTTCGCGATCCTGTAGCTCCCTGTCATCTATTTGAGTTAATTTCGGCGCTGCGAAAGCGGCGTCGGAAGTTTCTTCCCTCCCGATAGCCAGATTCAAGGACTGAAGTCGGCACTTTCTGAACGGGCCACACCGGCCCTAAAACCAGGCGATCACGCCAGTTTCAACTTCACCCTTGTAGACCGTCCTGCCCACCCCCATATTGGGGCGACTGACGCGTGAAGGAATCCAACTTGAGCGAACTTCTCAACCGCCGCCTGGCCCTGCTCGGCAAGCACGAACACCTCTCTTTGCTCGAGCAATGCCTGCACGGCATCGAGCGTGAATGCCTGCGCGTTACCGGTGAAGGCCGCCTGGCGCAAACGCCGCACCCCGAAACCCTGGGCGCTGCGCTGACCCACGAACAGATCACCACCGACTACTCGGAGTCGCTGCTGGAGTTCATCACCCCAGCGCTGCCCAACCCGGCAGACACCCTGAGCAGCCTCGACAAGATCCATCGCTTTGCCTACAGCAAACTCGGCAGCGAGTACCTGTGGAGCCCCTCGATGCCGTGCCCGTTGCCGGCCGAGGAAGATATTCCGATTGCCTACTACGGCACCTCCAACATCGGACAGCTCAAGTACGTGTATCGCAAGGGCCTGGCCCTGCGTTACGGCAAGACCATGCAATGCATCGCCGGGATCCACTACAACTTTTCCCTGCCGGAAAAGCTCTGGCCGCTGCTCAAGGACGCCGAAGGTTTCGTGGGCACCGACCGGGACTTCCAGTCCACGGCCTACATCGCCCTTATCCGCAACTTCCGCCGCTACAGCTGGCTGCTGATGTACCTGTTCGGTGCCTCACCGGCCCTGGACGCGGGCTTCCTGCGCGGTCGCGCCCATCAGCTGGAACAGTTCGACGCCGACACCCTGTACCTGCCGTATGCCACCAGCCTGCGCATGAGCGACCTCGGGTATCAGAGCAACGCCCAGGCCGGCCTCACCCCTTGCTACAACGACCTGAACAGCTACACCGACAGCCTGCGCGAAGCGGTGGCAACGCCCTACGCGCCTTACGTCGAAGTCGGCACGCACAAGGACGGTGAATGGGTACAGCTCAACACCAACATCCTGCAGATCGAAAACGAGTACTACTCCAACATCCGCCCCAAGCGTGTGACCTACACCGGCGAGCGGCCGATCCAGGCCCTGATGGCCCGTGGCATCCAGTACATCGAAGTGCGCTGCCTGGACATCAACCCGTTCCTGCCCATGGGCATCGACCTGCAAGCCTCGCGTTTTCTCGACGCGTTCCTGCTGTTCTGCGCCCTGAACGACAGCCCGCTGTTTGAAAACAACGAATGCGGCAACGCCACGTCCAACTTCCTGAGCGTGGTCAAGGAAGGTCGCCGTCCGGGCCTGCAATTGCAGCGCCGAGGCCAGCCGGTGGACATGAAAGAGTGGGCCGCGCAGTTGCTCGAACAGATCGCACCCCTGGCCGCCCTGCTGGACCAGAGCCTGAACACCCAGGAACACAGCCATTCGCTGGACGCGCAACTGGCCAAGGTGCAAGACCCGTCGCTGACGCCATCGGCCCAGGTGCTGGCTGCGATGACCCAGCGCAAGGAAAGCTTTGCGCAGTTCTCCTTGCACCAGAGCCAGGTGCACGCCGAATTCTTCCGCAAAGAGCCGCTGGCGCCCGAGGAACAAGCGCACTTTGAAACCCTGGCGCGCAACTCCCTGGCCCAACAGGCTGAGCTTGAGCAGAACGAAGTGGGCGACTTCGACGTGTTCGTCGGTTCGTACCAGGCCAGCATCCTGGCCATCAGTAACTGAGCCCAGGAGGATCGTTCCCACGCGCCGTGTGGGAACGATCACCGCGCAACGCTCTTCCCCTCATAAGCTAATTCAAAAATGTTATTTATTTTCTGATTCTTAGATCATTTAGTCTCCTCATACGCCGACACTCGCGCGCCTTATTGAGGAACTTCCCTTTGAAACTGCACTTTCCCCTACGCCTCTTGGCAGCGTTGTCCCTGGCCGGTGCCAGCCTGTTTGCCCAGGCCGCCGATTTTACCGTCGCCTACCAGACCACCGTAGACCCGGCCAAAGTCGCCCAGGCCGACGGCGCGTACGAAAAAGCCACCAACGCCAAAATCAACTGGCGCAAATTCGATAACGGCGTCGACATCATCGGCGCCATCGCCTCCGGCGACGTGCAGATCGGCTACCTCGGGTCCAGCCCGCTCACCGCCGCCATCTCGCGCAACGTGCCGGTGGAAACCTTCCTGGTCGCCACCCAGATCGGCGGCGCCGAAGCCCTGGTTGCGCGCAATGGCGCCGGCATCAACAGCCCACAAGACCTGATCGGCAAGAAAATCGGCGTGCCGTTCGCGTCCACCGGCCACTACAGCCTGCTGGCCGCGCTCAAGCACTGGAACATCGACCCGTCCAAAGTCACCATCCTCAACCTCGCGCCACCGGCCATCGTTGCCGCCTGGAAGCGTAATGACATCGACGCCACCTACGTCTGGGACCCGGCGCTGGGCGTGGCCAAGGAAAACGGCAAAGTGCTGATCGACTCGGGCGAGCTGGCCAAGCTCGGCGCGCCGACCTTCGATGCGTGGATCGTGCGTAAAGACTTCGCCGAAAAACACCCGGAGATCGTCAGCGCGTTCGCCAAAGTCACCCTGGATGCCTACGCCGCCTACCGCAAAGACCCACAAGCCTGGCTGGCCAACACCAGCAACGTCGACAAACTCGTGAAGCTGTCCGGTGCCAAGGCCACTGACATCCCGGCCCTGCTGCAAGGCAACGTGTACCCGCTGGCCGCCGACCAGGCCACCCTGCTCGGTGCGCCCACCATCACGGCCATCACCGACACCGCCAAGTTCCTGAAGGAGCAAGGCAAGGTCGATGCCCTGCTGCCGGACTACGCCCCGTACGTCAGCGCCAAATTCGTCAAAAACTGATCAGGAGTTAACCGCGATGGCCTTGCTACAACTGGAGCGCATCAGCGCACAGTACCCAGGCGCCGCAGAACCGGTACTGTCCGACATATCCTTGAACCTGGGGCCCCAGCAATTGCTGGTGGCCCTCGGCCCGTCCGGCAGTGGCAAGACTTCGCTGTTGAACCTGATTGCCGGTTTCGTCGAACCCAGCGCCGGGCGCATCACCCTGGACGGCGTGCCCGTCAAAGGCCCGGGCGCCGAACGCGGCGTGGTGTTCCAGGACGACGCCCTGTTGCCCTGGCAAGATGTGCTGGCCAACGTCGGCTTCGGCCTGGAACTGGCCGGCGTGCCCAAGGCCCAACGGGAAATCCGCGCCCGCGAAATGCTTGCGCTGGTGGACCTGGCAGGCTTTGACAACCGCCGCATCTGGCAGCTGTCCGGCGGCCAGAAACAACGGGTGGGCCTGGCCCGCGCGCTGGCGGCCGACCCACGTTTATTGCTGATGGACGAACCCTTCGGCGCCCTCGATGCCTTTACCCGCGAACAGATGCAGGAGCTGTTGCTGCAAGTCTGGCGCCGCACCGCCAAACCGGTGTTCCTGATTACCCACGACATCGAAGAAGCCGTGTTCCTGGCCACCGACCTGATCCTGCTGGCGCCCAACCCGGGCCAGATCGTCGAACGCCTGAACCTGGACTTCGGCCTGCGCTACGCGGCCGGTGAATCGGCCCGGGCGATCAAGTCCGACCCGCGCTTTATCGAAACCCGCGAACACGTGTTGAGCAAAGTGTTCTCGCAACGGCAGGTGTCCGCATGAGCAGTTATGAATTACCCGCCACCGCCACCCAGCCGGTGACACACCCGCTGAAACCTGCGCGCCGCAGCCTGAGCACCCGCTGGATCAGCGTGCTGACCCTGTTGGCCTTGCTGGCCATCTGGTGGGCCGTGACCGCGGCGGGCTGGATCGAACCGTTGTTTTTGCCATCGCCCGGCGCCGTGCTGCAAAAAGGCTGGCTGCTGGCGACCACCGGCTACATGGACTCCACCCTGTGGCAGCATTTGGCGTCGAGCCTGGGCCGAATCGGCCTGGGCCTGGGTTTTGCCGTGCTCACCGCCGTGCCGGTGGGCATCGCCATCGGCTCCAACCGAGTGGCCCGGGGCATTCTCGACCCGCTGATCGAGTTCTACCGGCCGATTCCGCCGCTGGCGTACCTGCCGCTGATCGTGATCTGGTGCGGCATTGGCGAGCTGTCCAAGGTGCTGCTGATTTACCTGGCCATCTTCGCGCCCATCGCCATTGCCACGGCAACCGGCGTGCGCACCGTCGACCCGGCCAAACTGCGCGCCGCGCAGTCGCTGGGGGCAACACGGGCCCAACTGATTCGCCATGTGATCCTGCCCAGCTCCCTGCCCGACATCCTCACCGGGGTGCGCATCGGCCTGGGTGTCGGCTGGTCCACACTGGTGGCCGCCGAACTGATCGCCGCCACCAGCGGGCTGGGCTTCATGGTGCAGTCGGCGGCGCAGTTTCTGGTCACCGACGTGGTGGTACTGGGGATCCTGGTCATCGCCCTGATCGCTTTCGCCATGGAAATGGGCCTGCGCGCCCTGCAACGCAAACTGGTGCCCTGGCATGGCCAGGCACACTAAGCACACCACCTTCGAGAATCGCATGAGCCGCCTGACCGTTACGCCATTAAGCACCGCCCTGGGCGCCCTGATCAGTGGCGTCGACATTGCCCAACCGCTGCCCAGCGAGCACCGCGACGCCATCGAACAGGCGCTGCTCACGCATTCGGTGCTGTTCTTTCGCGACCAGCCGATCACCCCGCAGCAACAAGCGCGTTTTGCCGCGAACTTCGGCGACCTGCACATCCACCCCATCTACCCCAACGTGCCGGAACAGCCCGAAGTGCTGATTTTGGACACCGCCGTGACCGACGTGCGCGACAACGCCGTGTGGCACACCGACGTGACCTTTTTGCCCACCCCGGCGCTGGGCGCCGTGCTCAGCGCCAAACAGCTGCCGGCGTTCGGCGGCGACACACTGTGGGCCAGCGGGATCGCGGCCTATGAGGCCTTGTCCGAACCGTTCAAACGCCTGCTCGACGGCCTGACCGCCACCCACGACTTCACCAAATCCTTCCCACTGGAACGCTTCGGCAACACCGCCCAAGACCTGGCCCGCTGGGAAGAAACCCGCAAGAAAAACCCGCCGCTCTCCCACCCGGTGATCCGCACCCACCCGGTGAGCGGGCGCAAATCGCTGTTCGTCAGCGACGGCTTCACCACCAAAATCAACGAACTGGAACCGGCCGAAAGCGAAGCGATTCTAAAACTGCTGTTCGCCCACACCACCCGCCCCGAATTCACCATTCGCTGGCGCTGGCAAGAAAACGACGTCGCCTTCTGGGACAACCGCGTGACCCAGCATTACGCCGTGGACGACTACCGCCCGCAACGCCGCGTGATGCACCGCGCGACGATTTTGGGGGATGTGCCGTTCTGACCGCCTGTCCAATACAACTGGATAAACACACAGCACGCCCTTCCATAACGAATAAAATCGGCGTAGAAATCCGCTTACCGAATTGTAAGGGGGTGCTGTTATGGTCACCACAGAAGAGATCCTCGGATTCATCCGCGCCCAAGTGGACAGGGACTTTTTCGAGGAGCTGGAAATCCTCATTCCGCAAACCTTCCAGAAAGCCGCCAAGGATGCTCAAAGCCTCCTGATCAACATTCCCGCGCAAGACCTACCCGGCCACCTGTGACATTCGCCGGTGCAAGATGTCGCGCTGAAGAAACCGAAGATCAAGCCGATGACGAGCAAAACGCCAAGAGGTAAAGCATGAGAACTGGAGTTGCGGGCTTTCAGTCAGAGCGCCTCAAGCAACTGCGTTTGGCGTTTGGCATGACCCAGGCCGCACTGGCCGACCTGGTGGGGCGCGCCGCTGGGAACATATCGAAGTGGGAAAATGGGCTTCAGGTTCCCGAAGCCGATGCCTTTCAGCGTCTGTGTGAAGTGTTTGGCATCAGTGAAAACTGGCTGCTGGAAGAACAGGCCACGATGGATAAGCGCACCCCCTTTTTCTTTCGGTCCCAGCTGATCACTGCAACCCATGCCAGAGAGGTCGCCGAGGTTCGCCTGGAATGGCTACAGGAAATCGCCTACAAGCTGCAAGAAAGCCTTGAGTTCGCTGACGTCAACGTGCCCTGCCTGGACGAAACCAACTGCGAGCTGATCTCTGACGCAGAGATAGAACAAATGGCCAGCAACTGCCGCCAAGCGTGGGGGCTCGGCAGTGCGCCGATTCCCAACGTCATAGCGGTCATGGAGCGCGCGGGCATCGTCTGCGCCCGCACGGTGCTTGGCCATCTGAAAATGGATGGCGTATCCAACTGGTGCAGCCTCGATCAGCGTCCTTACGTACTCGTCGTTGCAGACAAAGCCAACGGCATCCGCAATCGATTTGATGCCGCCCACGAGCTCGGGCACATCGTACTTCACCGGCATATATCCAAAGAACAGTACGCGTCGAACCATGCTCTTCTTGAGTCTCAGGCCCATCGCTTCGCAAGCGCTTTTTTACTGCCTGCGCAGAGTTTCCTGAGGGAAGTGCGGTGGCCTACCTTGGACACGTTGCTCGCGTTGAAACCACGCTGGAAGGTGTCTGTGGCGGCGATGGTCAAACGTTGCCTTGATCTGGAAATCATCAACGACACGACGATAACCCGGTTGTGGAAAGCACGCTCGGCCAGGGGGTGGGTCAAAGGCGAGCCCATGGACGAGGACTTCGGTTTTGAAAAACCGCAGTTGCTGGCGCAAGGCGTGAAAATGCTGGTTGAACACAAGGTGCTTTCGCGCTCCCAGGTCCGGCAAATATTGGGATTGCCTCTGTCCGTATTAGAAAGCCTATGCAGCCTGGATGAAGGCTATTTCAACCTGCCTGACAGGCCCCAGGTGGTGGACCTTCACCTGCGAAAACGCCCCTCACGAGACAGACGCTTGAACGACACCGCCGACATTCTCGGCTTTCCAACCAAGAAGTGAACCGGCAAGCCCAGCCACGGATGCGCTGGGCTGCGCCACGGCTTATTCAGCGCTCGACGGCTTTTCCCACAAGTTGATCCCACCCTCGCGCGCGTGCTGGTCGATCTCGGCCAGTTCCTGTGCGCTGAAGCTCAGGTTTTTCAGGGCGCCGACGTTTTCGATGATCTGCTCCGGGCGGCTGGCGCCGATCAGGGCGCTGGTGACGCGCGGGTCGCGCAGGGTCCAGGCCAGGGCCAGTTGCGCCAGGCTTTGGCCACGGCGTTTGGCGATTTCGTTCAGCGCACGGGCGTGGGCGATGTTGGTCTCGGACAAGTGCTTGGCCTGCAACGAGCTGCCCCCCGGGCGGTTGACCCGTGAGTCGGCCGGTACGCCGTTGAGGTATTTGTCGGTCAGCACGCCTTGGGCCAGTGGGGTGAAGGCGATCACGCCCGTGCCGAGGTCTTCGGTGGTGTCCAGCAGGTCTTTTTCGATCCAGCGGTTGAGCAGGTTGTAGGCCGGTTGGTGGATCAGCAGCGGGATTTTCCACTCTTTGAGCAACGCGGCCATTTCGCGGGTTTTGACGCCTGAGTACGACGAGATGCCGATGTACAACGCCTTGCCCTGCTGCACGGCCGTGGCCAGTGCGCCGGCGGTTTCTTCCAGCGGGGTGTCGGGATCGAAGCGGTGGGAATAGAAAATGTCGACGTAGTCCAGGCCCATGCGCTGCAGGCTTTGGTCCAGGCTCGCCAGTACGTATTTGCGCGAACCGCCGCCCTGGCCGTAAGGGCCTGGCCACATGTCCCAGCCAGCTTTGCTGGAGATGATCAGTTCATCGCGGTAGTGCTTGAAGTCTTCGCGCAGCAGGCGGCCGAAGTTGGTTTCGGCGCTGCCATACGGCGGGCCGTAGTTGTTGGCCAGGTCGAAGTGGTTGATACCCAGGTCGAACGCGGTGCGCAGCAAGGCGCGCTGGGTGTCGATGGGGGTGCTGTCGCCAAAGTTGTGCCACAGGCCCAGGGACAGTGCGGGGAGCACCAGCCCGCTGCGGCCTACGCGGCGGTAAGGAATGGATTCATAGCGGTTTTCGGCAGCAAAGTAAGTCATCGAATCCTCTCTTGGGCAGGGCTTGAAAGGCCCGGGAATAAGCATATTCCCGGGCCTTTCAAACAGCTGAATCGCTTAAGTGGGCCTACCCTTGTACAGCAATTTCCTACCAGAGTGGAACGACGTAGCTCACATAAAAGCGGTTCTCGTCCTGCACGGTTGCGCCGGTAATGTCCGGGCTCGCGTGGGCATTTCGCCAGGTCACACCCAGGCCCTTGAGGGTGCCGGTCGGGACCTGGTAAGCCAAGGTAATGTTGCGTTCCCACTCGCTGGTGGTGCCTTGGGCGGTGCGGATGTCATCGCCGTGGGCATAGGCCGTGGCGAACGTCAGCCCATTGAGGCCCAGCTTGGCGAAGTCATATTTGTATTGCGCAAGCCAGGTGCGCTCGCCCGCATGCTGGAATTTGTTCAATTGCATGTTGGTCAGCGCCGGGGTGTCGGCACCCGAGCCCGGGCCCTGGTGCAGGTCGCCGCTGTTCAGGCCCGAATCCAGGTACGGGAAGTCGCTGTCGCCGCTGTTTTTCTGGATGCCCAGGCCCACGGTGTGACCGTCCAGGCTGTAGCTTTCCAACAAGCTGACGGTGGACTGGTTGATGCGGCCCTTGTTCAGGCCGTCGCCGTAGAGGCCCGCTGCTGCGAAGTCCTTGTCACCGTCGGCGTTGCCGCCCACACCCAGGCTGCGGTACAGGCGCACGTCGGTGTCGATCGCGCCCACGGGCAAGGCGTCGTGGCGTTTGGCGCCCAGGAAGGCCTGCTCGTAATAATCCTCGAGGTTGGAGTACCACAGGCTCAGGGTGGTGCCCGGCAAGCCGGTGTAGTCGGCGCCGCCGTAGAGGAAGCGATCGCTTTCCTTGGTGCCGCCAGCGGTGATCATGCCCTGGTCGCCGGTTTCGTTGCGGATCTTGGTCTTGAGGATGTCACCTGCGGTGAAGGTGAAGTCCGTCAGGTCCTTGGACACCAACTGCACCCCGGTGTTGGTCTGCTGATACAGGCGACCATCGGTATTGGCCAGCACCGGGTTGTTGCCGAACAGGGTGCCGACGCGCAGTTCATCCTTGGCAAAGCGCACCTTGAAGGTGGGGCTGAGCACACCGAACTGGTCGGCGGACTTGCCGTTTTCCAGCGGGAACATGCTGCCCGGGTAGCGGCCCTGGTGGTCTTTGTCGTTCAGGTCGCCGCCCGAGTCCAGTTTGAGCCCGTAGAACGCCTGCAGGTCGAGGCCAAAGCCCACGGGGCCTTCGGTGTAGCCGGACTTGAAGTTGAACTCGAACCCCTGGCCCCAATCACGAATGCTCTTGGCTTTGGCGTTGCTGCCCACCACGTCGCGGCCCTGCTGGTTGAGGTAGCGGTTGAGCAGGGTCACATCGGCGTGGCTGTCATCGATAAAATCGGCATGGGCGGACAGCATAAAGCTCGCCATGGCGACACCCACCATGGGGCTTAATAACGTCTTCATTGGTACCAATCTCCGTCACTGTTCTGAAATGAAAGCGTCAAACGCTTCACACAATTAGGCGATGGCCATGTGACAGTTCGGAGTCAAAACGAGATTTGCCCGGATGAAATTAAATTTAGTAAACCCTTTAAGGACGGGGCTTAGCGGGCATTTTCAAAGATTTTTGCCAGCCAATCGACGAATACGCGCACCCTCGGTGACAGGTGTCGATTGTGGGGGTAAAGCACCGACACCGGCATGGGCGGCGGCGGGGTGTCGGTGAGGATTTCACGCATGGCGCCCTGCTCGATCAGCTCGGCCATGCGGTAGTGCGGGCACTGGATAATGCCCAGCCCGGCCACCGCGCTGGCGGAGTAGATTTCGGCGCCAAACACCGAAATCGCGCCTTCGATCATCACTTCTTGCACCTCACCGTCCACCAGAAACTCAAACGCAAACGGCTTGGCGGTGGAGCGTGACACGTAGTTCACCGCACGGTGCTGGCCCAGTTCATCGAGGCGTTTAGGTTCGCCGTATTTGCGCAGGTAAGCGGGGCTCGCGCAGGTCACCTGGCGCAATGTGGCCACCCGCCGGCCGATCAATGCCGAGTCACCCAAGGTGCCCGCCCGCAGCACGCAATCGACCCCTTCGGCGATCAGGTCGACAAACCGGTCGGCCTCGCTGATGGACAGTTCGATATCGGGAAACTGCGCCATGAACTGCCCCAGTGCCGGGATCACAAAGTACTTGGCCAGGGTGCCGTGCACGTCCACCCGCAAACGGCCCTTGGGCGCCACCGAACGAAACGCCAACTCGGCCTCTTCCAGCTCGGCCAGCAGTTGCACGCAACGCGGGTAATAGGCTTCGCCGTCCAGAGTCGGGCGCACACGGCGGGTGCTGCGCTCCAGCAAGCGCGTGCCCAGCCAGGCTTCGAACCCGTTGAGGGTGTGGGTGAGCGTGGCGCGGGGCAGGTTCAAGTCATCAGCCGCTAGAGTGAAGCTGGCACGCTCGTAAATGCGCACAAATACCTTCATCGCCTTGACCTGGTCCACGCCGCGCTCCCGGAGTTGATTGTTGGTGATTATTGAACAGTAAAGGCAACTTTGGCGCATTTATCGGCCCCGGTAAACATGTGAATCTTTGCTCACACCCTGTCACTTCCCAAGGAATTCGATCATGACCCAGCAAGTTGCCATCGTTACCGGCGCCTCCCGTGGCCTCGGTGCATTAGTGGCCAAACGCCTGGCCGCCGACGGTTACGCCGTTGTCATCAACTTCGTCAATAGCGCTGTCGAAGCCTCCAAATTGGTGGTGGAGCTGCGTCAGGCGGGCCACCAAGCCATAGCGGTACAAGCCGATGTGGTCAAGGCAGCCGGCGTGAAGCGCCTGTTCGATGAAACCGAAGCTCAGCTGGGCAAGGTCGATGTGCTGGTCAACAACGCCGGCATCCTGAACATCCAGCCACTGGCCCAACACACCGATGAGCTGTTCGACGAAAACTTCGACATCCACGCCAAAGGCACCTTTAACGGCCTGCGCGAAGCCGCCAAGCGCCTGAAGGATGGCGGGCGCATCGTCAACGTCTCCAGCAGCGCCGTGGGCCTTAACCTGCCGGGCTATGCGGTGTATGCCGCCAGCAAGGCCGCAGTGGAAACCATGACGCGCATTTTTTCCAAGGAAATGCGCGGTCGCGGCATCACCGTCAACGCCATCGCTCCGGGCCCGGTGGCTACCGAACTGTTCCTGCACGGCAAGAGCGAAGAACAGATCCAGACCCTGGTCAAGATGGCGCCCTTGGAGCGCCTCGGCCAGCCGGAAGACATCGTGCCGATCGTGGCGTTTCTGGTAAGCCCGGCGGCAGGCTGGATCAACGGCCAGGTGCTGCGCGCCAACGGCGGCATGGTCTGAAGCCCTGCCCTTTGACGTGATCGTGCACAACGCCGGGCACATGTCGTTCAGCCCCGGGCAGTTCGCGCAGCGGTATGACATCAACGTGCCGAGCACCCAGCGGCAAACCGGCCGACCAGCCGCAGGTGGCGTTGCTGGAAGGGCTGGGCGGCCTGTTGTTGGTGCTGGGCCTGGGCGTGGATCGACCGGGGTATCGAATACCCGGTGCTGATGGCGCTGCTATCGTTCTACCTGGTGTTTCGCGGCGCTGGCCGTTACGCCCTCGACCATTGGCTGGGCAAGGAGTAACCCATGCACACCACCCTCGTCATCAGCGCAGGCCTGGTCCTGTTGGCCCTGATACTGTTCATCGGGCAAAAGCTGGGCGTTGGCCGCGATGCACTGGCCTACCGTTTCGTGGGCCTGTGGCTGGTACTGACGGTGATCAACGGCGCGGTCGGCGTGGTCACTGCCGGCCAGCCCCTGATGTCGGAGCTGGTGATCGGCAGCGCGGTGTTCGGCGTGCCACTGGTGGCCCTGGCCCTGTACCTCAGGGCCTAGCGCACCAGGTGCAAGAACTGCAGATGACGCTCGTACTGGTCGAGGATATCGTTGATGATCTGCTCCTTGGTGTAGCCCACCAGGTCGTAGTCCTGACTGCCCTCGCTCAAGTGCACTTCGGCGCGGTAATAGCGGCGGTTGTTGAGCTCTTTGAAGCCCATGCCGCCCCGGGCGAACGAGGGCGTGAAGTAGCCGCGCATCTGCACCTGGTAGATGAACGGGCGCTCCTCGCCATGGCCGATTTCCAGGCTGACGCTGTCGTGGGCAGGGTCAGGCTGGGTCAGCACGTTCAGGCCCTTCTCGACAAAAACCGCGGTGACTTCCTCGATGGCCGGGCGCACGGTAGTGTCCATGAAGCGGTACACCTCGTCGCGTGACGGAAAGTGCACCGCCTGGCTCAACCGCTGTCGCCAACCGCCCCTGCCCTTGCGCGCCGCCGACACCGGTGCCAGGGAGTGCAACTGGGCGATCTGCTTTTGCGACTCCAGGTAAAAGGCCTTGTGCAGCCCCCACATCATCAACAGCAAAATCATCGAGAACGGCAGCGAGGTCAGCACCACGGCCGACTTGAGCGAATCGATGCTGCCGGCAAACAACAGCGCACTGGTCACCAGCGCCGTCATCGCGCCCCAGAACACGCGCAGCCACTTGGGACCGTCTTCGTCGGCGTTGCCGCCCTTGGCCGACAGGGTGGACAGCACCACAGTGCCGGAGTCGGCGGAGGTGACGAAAAACACAAAGCTGATGAACACCGTCACCGCGATGACCGTCTTGCTCCACGGGTAGGTTTCCAGCAGCAGGTACAGGCTCATCGACGGGTCATCGATGGCCGACTGGCCCAGCGCCGCCATGCCGTGGTTGAGCACCTGGTCGATGGCGCTGTTGCCGAAAATCGACATCCACGCCAGGGTGAACCCCAGCGGGATCAACAGCACGCCAAACACGAATTCGCGAATGGTGCGGCCCCGGGAAATACGCGCGATAAACAGGCCCACGAACGGCGACCACGCGATCCACCACGCCCAATAAAACACCGTCCAGCCGCCCAGCCAGTCGCTGGGCTTGTCGTAGGCGTACACGTCAAAACTCTTGGTGGGCAGCGCGCCCAGGTAATCGCCCAGGTTTTGGATCAGCGTGTTGAGCAGGTGCTGGGTGGGCCCGGCGAACAACACAAACAGCAACAGCGCACAGGCCAGCAGCATGTTGATGTCGGACATCACGCGCACGCCCTTGTCCACGCCGGACACCGCCACGATGATCGCCGCGCCCATCATCAAGGTGATGAGGCCGACCTGGATCCAGTGGGTGTGGGCCACCCCAAACAGGTAGTCGAGCCCGGCGTTCAAGTGCAGCACGCCAAAGCCCATGTCGGCCCCCAGGCCAAACACCGTGGCGATGATGCCAAAGCCGTCCACCGCATACCCGATGGGGCCGTTGATACGCTTGCCGATCAGCGGGTACAACGCCGAACGCAGGGCCAGCGGCAGGTTATGCCGGTAGGCGAAATACGCCAGCGCCATGCCCACAAACGCGAACACGCCCCAGCCGTGCAGGCCCCAGTGCAGAAACAGGATCTGCATGGCCTGGCGTGCCGACTCGGCGGTGAGCGGCGGCCCTTGGGGCGGCTGCACCAGGTGGGTCAGGGGCTCCGACACGCAAAAGAAAAACAGCGTGATGCTGATACCGGCGGCAAACAGCATGCCGGCCCAGGACAGGTAACTGAACTCGGGCTCGTCGTGGTCGGCACCGAGTTTGATCTTGCCGTAGCCCGATACCGCGGTGACCACCACGAAGACCAGGTACAGGGTCATCGCCAGCATGTAGTACCAGCCGACCGTATTGGCCGCCCAGTTTTGCGCGGCCAACAGCCACGCGCCCGCCTGTTCGGGCATGGAAATCACCACCAGGCCAAACAGCAGGATGAAGCTTGCGGCAAAGTAGAACACCGGCGCATTCATGCGCACCAGGCTGCTGGAAGGGGTCGACGATGCACTCATGAACGGTGCACCCCGAGCGTGGGGAATGTGGCTGTAAAAAACGGACTCAGCAAAGGCAAGCCTCCTGTTGTGAGCGGGCAGCGAACCACCGGTTTAACTTGAACGATCGATCAAGTTAAACATGGTTAGGGGGGTTGGGGCGAATCACAGAGCCAGGCGGTAGGGCTATTCCTACGCAAGCTCAAGGCAAGGTATGACGCTTTTGAATGACAAAACGTTCAGTGCGGCCGCTGGGGAAGTGCCCGCGAGGGCGGTCGACAGGCCCAGATCCAGCCTGCCTTGCCGCCCCCGCGGTTGTGCGCTGCGGGCCGCAGAAGGGCTTACTTCTGGCTGCCGTCGTCGTGCTGCAGGTTGGCCTGCGTCAGGTTCGCCCCGGCGGGCACGCTGCGGGTCAGCCACACGTTGCCGCCAATGGTGGAGCCCTTGCCGATGGTGATGCGCCCCAGAATGGTCGCCCCGGCATAAATCACCACGTCGTCCTCGACAATCGGGTGGCGCGGGTGGCCCTTCTGCAACTGCCCGTCTTCATCCGCCGGGAAGCGCTTGGCGCCCAGCGTCACGGCCTGGTAGATACGCACCCGCTCGCCAATGATCGCCGTCTCGCCGATCACCACGCCGGTGCCATGGTCGATAAAGAAACTGGGGCCGATCTGCGCGCCCGGGTGGATGTCGATGCCGGTGGCCGAGTGGGCGATTTCGGCGCTGATGCGCGCCAGCAGCGGCAAACCGGCGCGGTACAGGTGGTGCGCCAGGCGGTGGTGAATCACCGCCAGGATGCCGGGGTAGCACAGCAGCACTTCGTCCACGCTGCGCGCGGCCGGGTCGCCGTGGTAGGCGGCCAGCACATCGGTGTCCAACAGGCTGCGCAGGGCAGGCAGGGCCAGGGCAAAATCCTGGATCAGGCGGATGGCCTGGGCGTCGACCTCGCGGTCGTCCTGGCCGCTCTGGCGGGCGGCGTAGCGCAGCTCCAGGCGCGCCTGGGCCAGCAACGCGTTCAGCGCCACGTCCAGGGTGTGGCCGACGTAGAAGTCCTCGCTTTCCTCGCGCAGGTCCACCGGCCCCAGGCGCATCGGAAACAGCGCACCGCACAAAGCCTCCAGGATCTGCGCCACCGCGTCCCGCGACGGCAGTTCACGACCGCCCTGCTCGCCGCTGACCCGGCCATTGCGCGTACGCCACTGATCCCGGGCGCTGCGCAGTTGGCCGACGATGGTCTGTAATTGCCAATGGCTGGAACGCTCACTCACGGTTTTCACTCCTGACGAAATGGCGGTCACTGTAAGCCATGCACCCCGGGCGCCCTTAAGAACCAATAGTGCGGTTCCAAGAACATCCCGGCATATGCGATTGGCGGTTGCCCGCGCGCAAAGTGCCTGCCTATAGTCCGCGCATCGTTGACTACCCGAACCCTCTCATGATCAAACACCAGCTCGACCGCTTTAACCGCCTGCCCCTGCTGGGCGGCGCCACGCCCCTGGAAAAGCTCGAACGGCTGTCGGCCTGGCTTGAACGCGACGTTTACGTCAAACGCGACGACCTCACCCCGCTCGGCCTGGGCGGCAACAAGCTGCGCAAACTCGAATACCTGGCCGCCGACGCCCTCACCCAAGGCGCCGACACGCTGGTGACCGCGGGCGCGATCCAGTCCAACCACGTGCGCCAGACCGCAGCGCTGGCGGCCAAGCTGGGCCTGGGCTGCGTGGCCCTGCTGGAAAACCCCACCGGCACCGAAGACCCCAACTACCTGGCCAACGGCAACCGCCTGTTGATGGGCCTGTTCGACGCCAAGGTCGAATTGGTGGACAACCTCGACAACGCCGACGAGCAACTCAACGCCCTCGCCCAGCGCTTGCGCAGCAACGGCAAAAAACCCTACCTCGTGCCCATCGGCGGCTCCAACGCCCTCGGCGCCCTGGGGTACGTGCGCGCCGGGCTGGAGCTGGCCGAGCAGATCGAACAAAGCGGCGTCGAATTCGCCGCCGTGGTGCTCGCTTCGGGCAGCGCTGGCACCCACAGCGGCCTGGCGCTGGCCTTGAGCGAAGCCTTGCCGCAACTGCCGGTGATTGGCGTCACCGTGTCGCGCAGCGAAGAAGACCAGCGCCCCAAGGTACAAGGCCTGGCCGAACGCACGGCCGAGCTGCTGGGCGTGGCGCTGCCGCCTGCGTTCAAAGTCACCCTGTGGGACGAGTACTTCGGCCCCCGCTACGGCGAACCGAACGCCGGGACCCTGGCGGCAGTCAAACTGCTGGCCAGCCAGGAAGGCCTGCTGCTGGACCCGGTCTACACTGGCAAAGCCATGGCCGGGTTGCTGGACGGCATCGGTCGCCAGCGTCTGGAAGACGGGCCGATCCTGTTCCTGCACACCGGCGGGGCCCCTGCGTTGTTTGCTTATGACGCGGCGTTCTAAAAACTTGTTATTCCAAATAGAAATAACAAAATTTATTTATATTATTTTCAAGTCTTAAAAAGCGGCTTTATAGTCGCGCCGTAGGCGAAGACGCGCACCGCGCTTTAAGGCAGGATACGACCTTTGCGTCACCTGCTTCGCCCCACATAAAAAAACACAGGAGCTTGTCATGACTATTTCTGCACTGCGCCGCACCTTGTTGGTTGGCACATTGGGGCTGGCGCTCGGCGCCGGATGGCTGGGCCAGGCCGTTGCCGGCGAGCAACTGAACGACATCAAAAAAGCCGGCGTGATCAAAGTGGGCCTGGAAGGCACCTACCCGCCGTTCAGCTTTGTGGACGAAAGCGGCAAGCTCACAGGTTTCGAGGTGGAGCTGTCCGAAGCCCTGGCCAAAGAGCTGGGCGTGAAGGTCAAGCTGCAAGCCACCCCGTGGGACGGCATCCTCGCGGCGCTGGAGTCCAAGCGCCTGGACGCGGTGATCAACCAGGTGACCATCTCTGAAGAGCGCAAGAAAAAGTACGACTTCTCCGCCCCCTACACCGTCTCCGGTATTCAGGCGCTGACCCTGAAAAAGAACGAAGGCAGCATCAAGACCGCCGCTGACCTTGCGGGCAAGAAAGTCGGTGTGGGCCTGGGCACCAACTACGAGCAATGGCTCAAGGACAACGCGCCGCAAGCTGTCATCAAGACCTATAACGATGACCCGACCAAGTTCCAGGACCTGCGCATCGGCCGTGTCGACGCCATCCTCATCGACCGCCTGGCCGCACTGGAATACGCCAAGAAAGCCCCGGACACCGCCGCTGCTGGCGAAGCCTTCTCCCGCCAGGAAGCCGGTGTGACCCTGCGCAAAGGCGAGCCGGAACTGCTGGATGCGGTCAACAAGGCCCTGGACAAGCTGCGCGCCGACGGCACCTTGAAGAAGCTGTCGGTCAAATACTTCAACGCTGACGTCACTGAATAATGGAAGCAGGTTTTCAACTCGCGCTCGACTCCGCGCCCTTTCTGCTCAAGGGCGCGTACTACACGGTAATCCTGAGCCTGGGCGGGATGTTTTTCGGCTTGCTGCTGGGCTTCGGCCTGGCCTTGATGCGCCTTTCGCGCCTCAAGCTGGTGAGCGGGATCGCCCGGGTCTACGTGTCGTTCTTTCGCGGCACGCCGTTGCTGGTGCAGCTGTTTCTGATCTACTACGGCCTGCCGCAACTGGGCATCGAGCTGGATCCGATCCCGGCGGCCATGATCGGCTTTTCGCTGAACATGGCGGCCTATGCCTGTGAAATCCTGCGGGCGGCCATCAGTTCCATCGAGCGTGGCCAGTGGGAAGCCGCCGCCAGTATTGGCATGACCCGCGCGCAGACCCTGCGCCGGGCCATCCTGCCGCAGGCGATGCGCACGGCCTTGCCGCCGTTGGGCAACAGTTTCATTTCGCTGGTCAAGGACACGGCGCTGGCCGCCACCATCCAGGTGCCCGAGCTGTTTCGCCAGGCGCAACTGGTGTCGGCGCGCACCTTTGAAATTTTCACCATGTACCTGTCTGCCGCCCTGATCTACTGGATTTTGGCGAGCATCCTGGCGCACCTGCAAAACCGCCTGGAAGACCGGGTCAACCGGCATGACCTGGAGTCTTGAAGCATGATCGTGGTTGAAAAACTCACCAAGCAATTCAAGGGTCAGGTGGTGCTTAACGGCATCGACCTTGAGGTGAAGGCAGGCGAAGTCGTGGCCATCATCGGCCCCAGCGGCTCGGGCAAGACCACCTTGCTGCGCTGCCTGAATTTCCTTGAAGAGCCCACCAGCGGCCGCATCAAGGTGGGCGACATCCAGATCGACGGCAACCGCCCCCTCAGCCAGCAGCAAAACCTGGTGCGGCGCTTGCGCCAGCACGTGGGTTTTGTGTTCCAGAACTTCAACCTGTTCCCCCATCGCACCGCCCTGGAAAACGTGATCGAAGGCCCGACAGTGGTCAAGAAAGTGCCCCGGGACACCGCGATTGCGCTGGGCCGCAAACTGCTGGCCCGTGTGGGCCTGGCAGGCAAGGAAGACGCCTACCCACGGCGCCTGTCCGGCGGCCAGCAACAGCGCGTGGCGATTGCCCGTGCGCTGGCGATGGAGCCCGAGGTGATCCTGTTCGACGAACCCACCTCGGCCCTGGACCCGGAGCTGGTCGGCGAAGTGCTGGCGACCATCCGCAGCCTGGCCGAAGAAAACCGCACCATGGTCATCGTCACCCACGAGATGAGCTTTGCCCGGGATGTGGCCAACCGCGTGATCTTTTTCGACAAGGGCGTGATCGTCGAACAAGGCGAGGCCAAGGCGCTGTTTGCCAACCCCAAGGAAGAGCGCACCCGCCAGTTTCTGAGCAAGTTCCTCACCCATTGATAACGTGCGCAGCGGGCGCCTGCCCGCTGCGGCCACGCTTGGGAAAACCCGCCTGAACGGCCGGTAAAACAGCCCTCCCCACCCCCCTTCAAACCGCTGCGCCAGTCAGACCGTTCTGAATCTGTCCCAACCCGCCGTTTAGCACTTCGCCTCCATTGACGCCCCCCGGCCAACCCTCTTATCTAGCGCCACGAGGATTGGATCCCATCGTCTTTTTTTCATTACGCCGCGTCTTTCAGGCCCACGCGCCCCTGCGCCCCTGCCTGGAACGAACGCGGCTGCCTGTCTCAAGGAGAGTATTTATGAAGCGCGTTTCCACCTCGGCCCTGCTCATCGCCCCGACCCTGCCCGGGGCCCACAGGCAAGGCATCAATGCGCTCGCCGCCACGCAGTTGCTGGTCGAGATCGCGGCGTACCCCGGCATGGAAGAAGGCGACGTGATCGAACTGTTCTGGAACGACTGCTTTGCCGCCTCACGGCGCATCACCACCGGCAAAATCGGCACGCCAACCTGCCTGCGCGTCCCCGAAAGCTTCGTGCAGAACGGCCCCGCGCAGGTGCACTACCGAGTATTGCAGATCGGCCACGGCCCGGCGTGCTCGGCCAGCACCTGGGTACAGGTCAAGACCGACGGCCCGGGCGGCGCGCCCTCGCCCTTGTGCGGCGACGAAAACCAGAACCTCGCCCCCGTGGGCCTGCCTGACACCATCCGCCGCCAGGGCGTCAACCGGCGGCAGATCCAGCGCGGCGTGCCGCTGACCATCGAGCCCTACCTGAACATGGCCGCAGGCGACGCCATCACCCTGCGCTGGGGCGATGCGCGCCTGGACCTGGCCCCACTGCAACCGGCTGACGTCGGCCAGCCGGTGCAGGTGTGGGTGCCGCCCGCGCTGATTATGGAAGCGGGCGACGACCAGCGCCTGGATATCAGCTACTGCATCCTCGACCGGGTGGGAAACTCCTCGCACTGGGCGCCCGCCCGTACGCTGCGCATCGCCCCGGCGGCCAGCGCGCCTGCTGAAGCGGCGCTGGTCTACCTGCCGCGTCGGCCCGGTTCGCCGTGCGAGCCTGGGTGAAGGCCCTTCTATGCATATTCCTAAACGTTAGTTTCTTAAAAAATTTAACGCGTTTAGGGTATATGCACCGGACCACCGGACATTCCTGATTTTTTGCTTTTCAACGGATGTGAGGTAGGTATGGTCAAAATTACCCCGGTGTACAACGCCAGGGCATTACGTGCAGCCAAGGAGCGGCGCTGATGTCTAACTTGGCACAAACACCCCACCAGAGTGATCTGGACGTAGCCCCGCTGTTGCTGCCCGCCAAAGTGCTGCGCAGCGACGCCGAGGCCTTGGACGCCGCACGCGAGCTGGCACAGGCTGCGCGCCTGCAAGCCGCCCGGCGTGACAGCCAGCGCAAACTGCCCTGGGCTGACATCGAGCAGTTCACCCGCAGCGGCCTGGGCAGTATTTCCATCCCCCGCGAGTACGGCGGCCCGCAGGTGTCCTACGTGACGCTGGCCGAGGTGTTCGCGATCATCAGCGCGGCCGACCCGGCCCTGGGGCAGATCCCGCAGAACCACATCGCCATCCTCAACGTGCTGCAAGGCGTGGCCACCGAGCGCCAGAAAAAACAGCTGTTCCAGAGCGTGCTCGATGGGTGGCGCATCGGTAACGCGGGCCCGGAACGGGGCACCAAACACACGCTGGACCTGCAGGCACGCCTGCGCGCCAGCGGCGACGGGTTTGTGGTCAGCGGGCAGAAGTTCTATTCCACCGGTGCGCTGTTCGCCCACTGGGTGGCGGTCAAGGCGCTGAACGATGACGGTAAGCCCGTGATGGCGTTCGTGCGCCGGGGCACCGAGGGCCTGCGCATCGTGGACGACTGGTCCGGCTTTGGCCAACGCACCACCGCCAGCGGCACGGTGCTGCTCAACGAGGTGTCGGTGGACGCCGACCTGGTGGTGGACACCTGGCGCCTGGGCGAGCAGCCGAATATCCAGGGCGCCGTGTCGCAACTGATCCAGGCCGCCATCGACGCGGGCATCGCCCGGGGCGCGCTGGAGGACACCTTGAGTTTTGTGCGTGAACGTTCACGCCCCTGGATCGACGCCAATGTCGAGCGGGCCAGCGACGACCTGTATGTGATCGCCGACATCGGCAAGCTGCACATCGAGCTGCACGCCGCCGAGGCGCTGTTGCGCAAGGCGGGCCAAGTGCTGGACCAGGTCAGCGCCGCGCCCATCACCGCGCAATCGGCCGCCCAGGCGTCTATCGCCGTGGCCGAAGCCAAGGTGCTCACCACCGAAATCGCCCTGCTGGCCAGCGAAAAACTCTTCGAGCTGGCCGGCAGCCGCGCCACGCTGGCCGAGTTCAACCTGGACCGGCACTGGCGCAATGCACGGGTGCACACCCTGCACGACCCGGTGCGCTGGAAGTACCACGCCATCGGTGCCTACCGCCTCAACGGCACCCTGCCAGCCCGTCATTCCTGGATCTGACCGCCATGACTCACACTCACCCCGTCGCGGTTATCACCAGCGATGAACACGCCCTTATTGTGGCCAGCGACCTGGCCGAAGACTTTCGCCGTGACAGCGCCCAGCGCGACCGCGAGCGCCGCCTGCCACTGCCTGAACTCGACGCGTTTTCCCGCTCCGGCCTGTGGGGCATCAGCGTGCCCAAGGAATACGGCGGCGCGGGCGTGTCCAACGTCACGCTGGCCAAGGTCACGGCGCTGATCGCCCAGGCGGACGCGTCCCTGGGGCAGATCCCGCAAAACCATTTTTATGCCCTGGAGGTGCTGCGCGTAAACGGCAGCCCCGCCCAACAGAAACGCCTATACGCCGAAGTGCTCGCCGGCCAGCGCCTGGGCAATGCCCTGGCAGAACTGGGCACCCGCACCGCCCACGACCGCATCACCCGGCTCACCCGTGACGGCGACGGCTTTCGCATCAACGGCCGCAAGTTCTACGCCACCGGGGCGCTTTACGCCCAACGCATCCCCACCTCGGTGGTGGACGAAAACGGCGTGCAACAGCTGGCCTTCGTCCCCAAAGACAGCACCGGCCTGAGCGTGATCGACGACTGGAGCGGCTTCGGCCAACGCACCACCGGCAGCGGCTCGGTGGTGTTCGATAACGTGTGGGTCGCGGCTCACGACGTGGTCCCGTTCCAGAGCGCATTTGAACGCCCGACCCCGGTCGGCCCGCTGGCGCAGATCCTCCACGCCGCCATCGACACCGGCATCGCCCGCGCGGCGTTTGAAGACACCTTGCACTTTGTCCGCACCAAGACCCGCCCGTGGATCGACGCGGGCAGCGACCAGGCCACCGAAGACCCGCTGACGCTCAAAAGCATCGGCCATCTGAGCATCCGCCTGCACGCCAGCGAAGCCCTGCTGGAGCGCGCCGGTCAATGGCTGGACCGCGCCCAGGCCGACACGAACGCCCAAACGGTGGCCGCCGCGTCCATCGCCATCGCCGAAGTGCGCGCCCTGAGCACCGAAATCTCGTTGGCCGCGGGCAGCACACTGTTCGAGCTGGCCGGCAGCCAGGCCACCCTCGCCGAACACGGCCTGGACCGCCACTGGCGCAACGCCCGCGTGCACACCCTGCACGACCCGGTGCGCTGGAAGTACCACGCGGTGGGCAATTACTACCTCAACGACACCAACCCGCCGCTGCGGGGGACGATCTGATGGCCAAGAAAAAGATCCTGTTCAATGCCTTCAACATGAACTGCATCGGGCACATCAACCACGGCCTGTGGACCCATCCACGGGACACCTCCACCCGCTACAAGACCGTCGAATACTGGACCGAACTGGCGCAGTTGCTGGAGCGCGGGCTGTTCGACGGGCTGTTCATCGCGGACATCGTCGGGGTGTACGACGTGTACCAGGACTCGGTGGACGTCACGCTCAAAGAATCCATTCAACTGCCGGTCAACGACCCGCTCCTGCTGGTGTCGGCCATGGCCGCCGTCACCAAAAACCTGGGCTTTGGCCTCACCGCCAACCTCACCTACGAGCCGCCGTACCTGTTCGCCCGGCGCATGTCGACGCTCGACCACCTGAGCCGTGGTCGGGTGGGCTGGAACATCGTCACCGGCTACCTCGACAGCGCCGCCAAGGCCATGGGCCTCACCGAACAGGTGGAACATGACCGGCGCTACGACCAGGCCGACGAGTACCTGCAAGTGCTCTACAAACTCTGGGAAGGCAGCTGGGAACACGACGCGGTGGTCAACGACCCCCACGCGCGGGTGTATGCAGAACCCGCCAAAGTGCACAAGGTCGAGCACAAGGGCGAGTTCTACCAGGTCGAGGGCTACCACCTGTGCGAACCCTCGCCGCAGCGCACGCCGGTGCTGTTCCAGGCGGGCAGTTCGGACCGTGGCTTGCTGTTTGCCGGCACCCATGCCGAGTGCGTGTTCATCAGCGGCCAGAACAAGGCCGCCACCAAGGCGCAGGTGGACAAGGTGCGCGCCAGCGCCGTGGCCGCCGGGCGCGAGGCCGCGGACATCAAGGTGTTCATGGGCATCAACGTGATCGTCGCGGCCACGCAGGACGAGGCCTGGGCCAAGCATGCCGAGTATGTGAGCTACGCCAGTGCCGAGGCGGGCGTGGCGCACTTTTCGGCGTCCACCGCGATTGATTTTGCGCAGTACACGTTGGACGAGCCGATTCAGTACGTGAAAAGCAACGCGATTGAGTCGGCCACCAAAAACCTGCAAAACAACGACTGGACCCGGCGCAAGTTGCTGGAGCAACACGCCCTGGGCGGGCGCTACATCACGCTGGTGGGCTCGCCTGCGCAGGTGGCGGACGAATTGGAGTCGTGGGTCGCCGAGACGGGGCTGGACGGCTTCAACCTCACCCGCATCGTCACGCCGGAAAGCTATGTGGACTTCATCGACCTCGTCGTCCCCGAGCTTCAGCGCCGCGGCGCCTACAAGACCGCCTATGAGCACGGCACGCTGCGCGAAAAAGTCTTCGGGCAAGACGCCCACCTGCCCGACCAACACACCGGCGCCGCCTACCGCCACACGCCCTCCACCGCCCCCCTGACGACTGGACTTTAACCATGAACACCACCTTGCTCTCTCGCCCGGTCAAAGCCCTGGCCCTGGCCATCGGCCTCTTCAGCACGGCCGCCTTCGCCGCCGACGCGCCGCTGAAAGTCGGCACCACCGCCGCCTTCGCTATCCCGCTGGAAGCGGCTGTCGAGGAAGCCGGCAAACAAGGCCTCAAGGTCGAGCTGGTGGAGTTCACCGACTGGATCGCCCCCAACGTCAGCCTGGCCGCCGGGGATATCGACGTGAACTATTTCCAGCACATTCCCTTCCTGGAAAATGCCAAGGCCGCCGCCGGGTTTGACCTGGTGCCGTTCGCGCCCGGCATCATCAACAACGTGGGCCTGTACTCGAAAAAATACCCAAGCTTCGACGCGCTGCCCCAAGGCGCCACCGTGGCCATCGCCAACGACCCGATCAACAGCGGGCGCGGCCTGCAACTGCTGGCCAAGGCCGGGTTGATCACCCTCAAGCCGGGCGTGGGCTACAAGGCCACCGAAGAAGACATCGTCAGCAACCCCAAGAAACTCAAGATCCTGCAAGTGGAAGCCGTGCAACTGGTGCGCGCCTATGACGACGCCGACCTGGTGCAGGGCTACCCCGCCTACATCCGCCTGGCCAAGACCTTTGCGCCCGAGTCGGCCCTGCTGTTCGACGGCATCGACCACAAGGAATACGTGATCCAGTTCGTGATCCAGCCCAAGAGCAAAACCGACCCGCGCCTGATCAAATTCATCGACATCTACCAGCATTCGCCGGTGGTGCGCGCCGCGCTGGACAAGTCCCTGGGTACGCTCTACCAGGTCGGCTGGGAAGGCTGACCATGAGCACCGCTATCGCTGCCCTGCACGCGCGGGGCACCGCGCCCCGGGACGCCACGCAGACCGAACTGCACCCGGACCTCAACCGCGCCCATGTGCGCTTCATCAACCTGGGCAAGACCTACAACGGCACGGTGCAGGCGCTACAGGGCATTGACCTGGCGATCCAGCACGGCGAAGTGTTTGGCATCATCGGCCGCAGCGGCGCGGGCAAGTCGTCGCTGATCCGCACCATCAACCGCCTGGAACAGCCCAGCAGCGGCCGCGTGCTGATCGATCAGGTGGACATCGGCGACTTCGACGAAGACCGCCTGGTGGCGCTGCGCCGACGCATCGGCATGATCTTCCAGCACTTCAATCTGATGTCGGCCAAGACCGTGTGGCAGAACGTCGAACTGCCACTGAAAGTGGCCGGTGTGCCCAAAGCGCGCCGCGAGCAAAAAGTGCGCGAGTTGCTGGAACTGGTAGGCCTGCCCGACAAACACAAGGCCTACCCGGCGCAGCTCTCCGGCGGGCAAAAACAGCGGGTGGGCATCGCCCGCGCGCTGGTGCACGACCCACAGATTCTGCTGTGCGACGAAGCCACCTCGGCGCTGGACCCGGAAACCACCCAGTCCATCCTTGCCCTGCTGCGCGAGATCAACACACGCCTGGGCCTGACCATCGTGCTCATCACCCACGAGATGGCGGTGATTCGCGAAATCTGCGACCGCGTGGTGGTGCTCGAACACGGCAAAGTGGTCGAGCAAGGCCCGGTGTGGCAGGTGTTCGGAAACCCGCAGGATGCGGTCACCAAAATCCTGCTGGCACCGCTGCAACACGCCCTGCCCGCAGAACTGCAACAGCGCCTGCAACCGCAGCCCGTCAGCGACGCCGCCGTGGTGCTGCGCCTGCAATTCACCGGCATTGACCGCGACGAGCCTGACCTCGCCGCCCTGTTCAACGCCCTGGGCGGGCGCGTGCGTTTGCTGCAAGGCGGCGTGGAACGCATCCAGGGCCATGCGCTGGGGCAACTGTTACTGGCCGTGACCGGCTCACCGCTGGCCGCCGACGCCCTGCGCACCCGCGCCGCACGCTGGGCACAACACGTGGAGGTGCTGGGTTATGTGGTTTGAGCGTTTACTGCAAGGCGCCATCGACACCTTGTTGATGGTGGGCGTGTCCTCGTTGATCGCCCTGCTGGCGGGCATCCCGCTGGCGGTATTTCTGGTGACCAGCGACAAAGGCGGCATCTACCAGGCCCCGCTGCTGAACCGCGTGCTGGGGGCGTTCGTGAACCTGTTTCGCTCCATCCCGTTCCTGATTCTGATGGTCGCGCTGATCCCCTTCACCCGCCTGATCGTGGGCACCACCTACGGCGTGTGGGCCGCCGTAGTCCCCCTGACCATCGCCGCCACCCCGTTCTTCGCCCGCATCGCCGAAGTCAGCCTGCGCGAAGTCGACCACGGCCTGATCGAAGCCGCCCAGGCCATGGGCTGCCGCCGCTGGCACATCATCTGGCACGTGCTGCTGCCCGAAGCGCTGCCGGGCATCGTCGGCGGGTTCACCATCACCCTGGTCACCATGATCAACTCATCCGCCATGGCCGGCGCCATTGGCGCCGGAGGGCTTGGAGACATCGCGTACCGCTACGGGTATCAGCGGTTCGACACACAAATCATGCTGACGGTGATTGTGCTGCTGGTGATCGGCGTGGCGGTGATTCAGTTGGGCGGCGACAAGCTGGCGCGGGTGCTCAATAAGCGCTGAAATCGCGGGGGATCGGCTGATGTGAGGATCGCCCCGATCCGTCTGATCACGCTCGGAAGTAGCCTTCTGAAAAAGGGAAATTTTCCGACATCAATCACAGATAACAAGACTTTACGCTCCGGGCTCCCGCCAATCCCGGAGCGCCTTCATCATGTCAGACCTGCAGCCTTTGCAGAGCTGGAGCCATCCGTTCAAGGACAGGGGCCATTCGCTATCACAACTCACCCGATTAGCCTGCGCAACGGGCGGCTCGCCCACCAGGCCAAATGGGGCTTGAAGAACGAGAAGCGGCCTACCGGCTAATTGAGCGAGTACTCACGTGATAAAAAACACATTACTGGCCTGTATGCCCGTGGCGCTCGTGTGCCTGACGCCGATGGCAACCGCCGCTGAAGGAGGCTTGTGTAGCGCAACCGAATGGATGATCGCCTCCTGCCAGATGGACGAAAACCAGGGCCGGACGGTGTCCTTTTGTGCCAATGCCAACAAAACGAGGGTGACCTACACGTTCGGCACACGTGCGCACATTGAATGGCGTAAGTCTTTTTCAAATCGCGCGCCGGTTTATCGCTGGGTGGATAAAGCCACTGACACCACGTACCTGGGATTTCGATCCTCCGGATACGCCTATGTGTTTGGCATTCCACAGGAAAAACCAGGCGCCAGGGCCTTTCTGGAAGTGACTCACCACGAGCGCCGCGTGCAGACGCGAACATGCACACAAAACTCATTCGGGGCGCAAACCCTGAAAAGCAGTGCAATAAAAGAGGTGCCGGATGACACCGTCAGAAATAACGGGTTTGTGTTTCCACCTCATTGAAAACCAGCGTCATGCCCAAACGAGGGACGCGGGATAAGCAAACCGGCCCTCACAAGGTATAGTCGGCCCACCAACCACTGCGGTGCAGCCTGCCATGAAACTCGCCCCTGACGACCTCAACCACATCACCTCTGCCACGCTCGACCACTACAACGCCGTGGCCGAGGACTTTCGGGAAGGGACACGTGATCACGATGTGAGCCAGAACATCGACGCGCTGTTGCGCCATATCCGGGGGGAGGCGCCGTTTACGGTGCTGGATTTTGGCTGCGGGCCGGGGCGTGATTTGCGCGCGTTGACGCGCAGGGGGCATGTGGCGGTGGGGCTGGACGGGTCGGAGCGGTTTGCGCAGATGGCGCGTGAAGACAGCGGCTGCGAGGTGTTGCAGCAAGACTTTCTGAAGCTGGACTTGCCCACCGGGCGCTTTGACGGGGTGTTTGCCAATGCGGTGCTGTTTCATGTGCCCAAGCAGGAGTTGCCCCGGGTGCTCAAGCAGCTTCACGGGACGTTGAAGGACGGCGGTGTGTTGTTCAGCTCCAACCCCCGGGGGCAGAACCAGGAGGGTTGGAACGGGCCTCGCTATGGCGCCTACCACGACCTTGCGGCGTGGCAGGCGTTGCTGACGGCGGCGGGTTTTGTGGAGTTGGAGCATTACTACCGGCCCGCCGGGCTGCCTCGTGAGCAGCAGCCCTGGTTGGCGAGTGTGTGGCGCAAGGTTTAAAGGCGCGCGCGATACACCACCGGCGGCTCACCCACCACGTAGGCTGTGACCGTGGCGGCATCAAAGTCCGCCACCAGCCGGGTGCCGTCTGCAAAGGTGGTCTGTTGCACACGCCGGTCCTCGCTCAGCCAGCGAAAATCAGTCAGCGCCTGTGTGGCCAGGCGCTGGTGCAGCGGTCGGAAAAACCGGTCCTGGCGCACCATGAGCGGCACGCGCTGGGCCAGGGTCGCGGCATTGAGGTGGTACAGCGGCGGCACGTTGTAGAGCAGCTGCGTCAGCTCGTTTTCCACGCGCACGTTGCTCAGCTTGAGGCTGTCGAACAGCCAGTGGTGCGTGGTGATGACCGAGCCGTGAAACACCGCCTGGTACAACGGCAGGCGCATTGCCGGGTCGAAGTGCACGGTGCGTAACGTGGGCTTTACCTGCGCCGGTTTGAAAAACACTGTCGGTTGCTCCGGCGGATACCAGTTGCCCACGTAGTAGGGCGAGGCGGTGTCCTTTGTCATCTGCCGGTCGCCCCAGCCGATCACCGGCGTCTGCATGCCGTGGGCGAACAGGATGCCTTGGGCAGTGACGGCGTTGCCGTCTTCGGAGCCCGACGGCAGTTTGAGGGTGGTGTTGATCCAGCGAGAAGCGTCGATGTTGCCCCCAGCGTTTTGCGCCTGGGTCATCGTGGCGCCGTCGCGGTAGCTGTCGAACACCATGGCGGTGGCGTAGGCGTCGAGGAACCAGGCGTTGAAACCCGCTGCGGCCTGTACCGCCTGCACTCGCGCTTGCAGCAGGGGCCGCACGCAACGGGGGTCGGTGTAGTGGCCGGACTGCTGGAAGCCGGTCTTGAAGCGGCCATCGCGCAGCACGATGGCGCAGTCGCGGTGGGCCTTGCTGCCCAGGTGCGCGGTGGTCCAGTCGGGGTTTTCACTGGCCGACAGCGCGGTTTCGTAGGAATCGTAGGGCGCCATCAGGTAACCGGCATTCACCCCTGCGCGTACCGTTTCGGGGTGCCACAGGCCGCCTTCCCAGCCTTCGCCGAGGGTCAGCAGCAGGCGTTCCAGCCCCGCGTGCTGCAAGGCCTTGAGGGTGCTGGTCGACAAGGTGCTGCCCCATTTGGCCGGTGCGGGCGTCAACGCCCCGGCGAACGTGAGCGCCACTTCCTGGCGCACGGCGCCATAGCGGGCGGCCAGCTGGGTCATGTCGGGCTCGACGCGGTCTTGCCAGGCTCGCCGGGCTTTTTTGTTGAAGGCCGCATTAAGGCCGCGCAGCAGCACGCTCTGTTGATACACCGTCAGCGTGGGGGCTTGCAGTGTTTGCCGTGCCTCTGCATCCAGCAGATCACGCCAGGCCCTGTCGCCTTGCAGCACCTTGAGCAACCGCGGCCAGTCTTGCACATCCCCCGGGCCGAGCAGGTCGTTGCCCCACAGGTAAACGTGGCTAGCGCCCAGCAGTTTTGCAGCGTCGGGGGTCTGCACCAGCTTGTCGGCCAGGGGCTCATAACGGCCCTGCTCCACCAACCATTGGCGATAACGCTTGGCCCCGGCCAGCGGGTCACTGTCGCCCAGGTGCAGCAGCAGGGTCAGCGGTGCGCCCGGGTCCAGCGCGGTGAATGTGTGGGACATCGACAACGCCAGCCCCGAGCCCTCGGCGCGCCAGTGCAGGCGGTTGTTGAAAGGCTGGGTGAGCAGCCAGTTAAGGGTGAAGCCGTCATGCGCCACCCCCCACAGCGGCAAACTCAGGTCCTGGGTGGAGTTGAGTGCGCCCTGGTCCAGCAAAAAGTCGCGCCACACCGGCTTGCCCGCCGGCACGTAATGCCCCTCGGCCAGCGGCCAGATCACGCCGTTGCCAAACGCGCTGGCGGGTTGCTGGAGGATCGCCAGTTCGCCCGCCGCCCGGGCGGTGATGCTGAGGCTGAGATCGCCCGCCTCAAGGGTGGCGCTCAGGTGATAGGCACCCTCGTCCCATTGCCAGCGGGCCTGGCGGGCAGTTTGAACGAGTTGATCGACTGCATGGGCGGCCACGCCGCTGGAGGCCTGCACGGCGCCTTTGCCTTGGGGGGTGACGCGGATCGCCAGCGTGGCAGGGTCGAGTTCAACCCGCCACACGGCGTTTTCCAGCACCGTGTCGGCCAGGGCCAAGGGGGACAGCAGCAGGGTAAAAGCCAGCAGAAAGCGACGCATGGGCAAGGGCCTTTGGCAGATGAATCGATGCCGCAGGGTAGAACAGCAGGCCCGCTGAAAACGGTAATTAAGTGTGACCAAGAGCGGTCCCACACACTTTAAAGATCGCTCCCACGCGCAAGAGGGAGCGATCCGGTATATCAGGCCGCGTCTTTTTTCGGCTCGCGGATTTTGTACCAGGCCACGTACAGCGCAGGCAGAAACAGCAGCGTCAGCAAGGTGGCGATGATGATGCCGCCGATCATCGCGTAGGCCATCGGCCCCCAGAACACCTCCCGCGCGATGGGGATCATGCCCAGGCTCGCCGCTGCCGCCGTCAGCAGGATGGGCCGGCGCCGGTGTTCGGTGGCCTCCACCACCGCGTCCCACGGCGTATAGCCGTCGCGCTCGTAGGCGTCGATCTGGGTCACCAGAATCACCGAGTTACGGATGATGATGCCGATCAGCGCCAGGATGCCCAGGATCGCCACGAACCCCATCGGCGTGCCCGTGGGAATCAGAGCCAGCACCACGCCGATCAACCCCAGCGGCGCCACGCTGGCCACCAGGAACATCTTCTGCACGCTGTGCAGTTGGATCATCAAAAAGGTCGCCATCAGGAACAGCATCAGCGGCACCACCTTGGCGATCGGCCCCTGGGCCTTGCCGCTTTCTTCGACGGTGCCACCGGTGGCCACCTTGTAACCCACCGGCAATTGGGCGCTGAACTTATCGATTTGCGGCTTGAGCTGTTTCACCAGGTCGGTGGGCTGCATGTCGTCGCGCACCGAGGCTTTTACGGTAATCGTCGGCTTGCGGTCGCGACGCCACACCAGCGGCTGCTCCAGTTCGTAACGCACGGTGGCGAACGCCAGCAGCGGAATCGAGGTGCCGTTGGGCGTGACGATCTGCAGGTTCTGCAAGGTTTCCGGCGTGCCGCGCTCGGCGTCTTCGGCGCGCCCGACCACGTTGATCAGGTAGATGTCGTCATGCACCTGGGTCACCGCCGCGCCGCTGACCACGCTGTTCATCAACTGCGCAACGTCTTCGGACGACAGCCCCAGCTGCCGCGCCTTGTCCTGGGCGATGTCCACGCGCAGGACTTTGCCGGGCTCGTTCCAGTCGTAGACGATCTCGCCCAGGTGGGTGTTTTGATCCAGCAGGGTCGCCAGGGCGATCGCGTGTTTGCGCACCTGGTCGATGTCTTTGCCCGACACCCGGTACTGGATCGGACGCCCCACCGGCGGGCCCATTTCCAGCGGTTGCACAAAGCTGCCCACGCCCACGAAGTCATCGCGCAGGCGTTTTTGCAGGCGCGCGATCAGCGCGCCGCGCTCCTTGAGGCCTTTGCTCACGATCACCAGTTGCGCGTAGTAGGGGTTTTCCAGTTGCTGGTCCAGCGGCAGGTAGAAACGGATCGCGCCCTGGCCGATGTAGGTGCTCCAGCGCGCAATGTCCGGGTCGTCCTTGATGATCGCTTCGAGGCGGTCAACGGCTTTGCGGGTTTCGTTGATCGAGGCGTTTTGCGGCAGGTTCAGGTCCACCAGGATTTCGGGCCGGTCCGACGAGGGGAAAAACTGGTTCTGCACAAACTGCATGGAAAACACCGAGGCGGCAAACAACAGCACGGTAATGCCGATGGCCCACCAGCGGTTGCGCATGGCCCACAGCATGCCGCCGTTGAACGCCCGGCCGACCCGCCCCGGTTCTGCGTTGTGCGGTTTGACCTGGCTGCTGAGGATGTGCACGCCCAGCACCGGCGCGAACAGCACCGCCACGCCCCACGACACCAGCTTGGCCACGGCGATCACCGCAAACAGGGTAAAGGTGTACTCGCCCGCCGAACTCGCGTTAAGGCCAATCGGCACAAAGCCTGCCACCGTCACCAGGGTGCCGGTGAGCATCGGGAAGGCCGTGGAGGTGTAGGCGTAGGTGGCCGCCTGCGCTTTGGTTTCGCCTTTTTCCAGGCGCGTGATCATCATTTCCACGGTGATCATCGCGTCGTCCACCAACAGGCCCAAGGCAATGATCAACGCG
Source organism: Pseudomonas sp. SDO5215_S409 (assembly GCF_054071325.1). Classification (NCBI taxonomy): domain Bacteria; kingdom Pseudomonadati; phylum Pseudomonadota; class Gammaproteobacteria; order Pseudomonadales; family Pseudomonadaceae; genus Pseudomonas; species Pseudomonas sp. SDO5215_S409. The sequence goes on from NZ_JBSVWN010000048.1 coordinate 43,538, forward strand.
CCCAGCGACACCCGCTGCATGGTGATGCCGCTGTACTCCATGAACACGAACACCAGCGCCAGCACCAGCGGGATCGAGCACGCCACCACCAACCCTGCGCGCATACCCAGGCTGATAAAACTCACCACCAGCACGATGATCACCGCCTCGAACAGCGCGCTGGTAAAGCCGCCCACGGCCTCTTGCACCACCTCGGCCTGGTCCGACACCTTGTGCACGCCCACGCCCACCGGCAGGTCGGCGGTGAGCTCGTCCATGCGCTGGTGCAGGGCCTTGCCGAAGTCCTGGATATTGCCGCCCTTTTGCATGGCGATGGCCAGCCCGATGGCCGGTTTGCCGTTGACGCGAAACATCGGGGTGGACGGGTCGACGTAACCGCGGGTGATGTCCGCCACGTCCGCCAGCCGGTAGAAGCGATCGTTGAGCCGCAGGTTGACGTTGGCCAGGTCTTTCTCGGAGGCGAACTGCCCCGAGGTGCGCACCGAAATCCGCTCCGGCCCCGCCTCGATCACCCCGGCCGGGGTCACGGCGTTTTGCGATTGCAGGCTTTGCACCACCTGGCGCTGGTCGATGCCCAGGGCGGCGAGTTTGCGCGTGGAAAAGTTCAGGTACAGCACTTCGTCCTGCTGGCCGATCATCTCGACCTTGCCCAGCCCCGACACCGAGCGGATCTCGGCGCGCACCTGCTCCACGTAATCGCGCAGCTGGCGCATCGACAGGCCATCGGCGGTAAACGCGTAGACCGAACCGAACACATCACCGAACTCGTCGTTGAACGCCGGGCCCTGCAAGCCCTGGGGGAAGCTGCCGCGAATGTCGTCGATCTTTTTGCGCACCTGATACCAGATGCCCGGAATGTCCTTGGCGCTGGTGGTGTCGCGCAAAAACACAAACACCGTGGACTCGCCGGGGCGCGTGTAGCTTTTCACGTAGTCGAGCGCGTCCAGCTCTTCGAGTTTTTTCTCGATGCGGTCGGTGACTTGCTTGAGGGTTTCTTCCTGGGTGGCGCCGGGCCAGCGGGTCTGGATGACCATGGTCTTGATGGTGAAGGACGGGTCTTCCTCACGGCCCAGGTTCAGGTAGGAAAACACGCCCATCAGCAGCGCGACGAACATCAAGTACCAGACGAACGACTGATGCTTCAACGCCCAGTCAGATAAGTTGAAACGGCCGTTCATCGCGGGCTGTCCTCGTCGATTTTGACTTTTTGCCCGGATTTCAGGCTGTTCACGCCCGCGCTCACCACCCGCTCACCGGCCTTGACGCCGCCGTTGAGCAGCACGCTCTCGGCGTCGCGGCTGACAACCGTGACCTCGCGCGGCTGCACGGTCTGGGCCTGGGTGTCGACGATCCACAGGCGGGTCTTGCCGTCCACGGTTTGCACCGCGCTCAACGGCAGTTCAATGCGCGGCGCGATGGCCGAGCTGAGGGTGACGCTGATGGCGGTGCCCAGGCGAAACGCCGCGGGCGTCTGGGCCAGGCTCAGGCGGGCGCGACGGGTGCGGGTGGCGCTTTGGGCCTGGGGCTCGATCTCACGCACGATGGCGGTGGTGCTCACCCCGGGGTTCAACTGCTCGGCCACGCGAAACACCACATCGGCGGGCAGGCGCTCGGCCAGGCCGGCGGGCAGGTCGATCACCGCTTCCTTGACGTCGGGGCGGGCCAGGGTCACCACCTGCTGACCGGCACTCACCACCTGCCCGGCTTCGGCGTTCCAGGCGGTGACGATGCCTGCGTGGTCGGTACGCAGTTGGGCATAGTTGAGCTGGTCTTTGGCCTGGCTGACCGAGGCCTTGGCCTGGTCGAGGGTGGCCTGGGTGGTTTTCAAGTCGGTCTGGGCCACGTCCAGTTGCGCCTGGGCGCCGACGCCACGGTCGAACAGCGACTGCTGGCGGCGCGCGTTGGCCTGGGCGTTGATGTATTGGGCCTGTATGCGGGCCAGGTCGCCCTGGGCGGCGCGCAGCTGGTTTTGCTGGTCGGTGGGGTCGAGCACGGCCAGCACGGCGCCCTTTTCCACTTCGGCGCCCACGTCCACGGCGCGACGGGCGATGCGGCCGGGCACGCGAAAGCCCAGGTTGCTTTCATAGCGGGCCTGGATGGTGCCGGCAAAGCGGCCGAGGTTTTCCTGGTCTTCGGCTTTCACCTCGATGGACAGCACCGGGCGCACCGGGTCGGGCGCGGGCTCCTGCTTGGAGCAGGCCGCGAGCCACAGGCTGGCGGCGAGCACTGCCGTAAGCCGCTTCATGGCTGGGCTCCTTGCGGCTGGGCGATTTCGACGCGCATGCCGGGGTGCAGCAATTGCCCACCGGCCACCACGACTTTTTCGCCGCCCTTGAGGCCGTCGCCAATGATGACTTTGCCGGTGAGGTAGCGGGCCACCGTGACCTTGTGCAACTGCGCCTGGTTATCGCCGTCCACCAGCCACACGGCGGGCGCGTTGAGGTCTTTGGTCAGCGCCGCCCAGGGCAATTCGATGCTGGCCTTGGCGGGCCCGTTGGCGGTGGCGCTCACCACCGAGCCCAGCTCCATGCCTTTGGGCAGGCTGTCCAGGGCGATCTTGACTTGCACGGTGCCGGTGTTGGCGGCCACGGCAGGCGTCACTTCGCGCACCCGGCCCACGGCCTTGATGCTTGGGTTGTCGAGCAGGCTCACGGTAATCGCCACGTCCGGTGGCGGCTCTACCAGCAGGGATTCGTAGACGTTGAACACCGCGTCCCGCTCGCCATCGCGGGCCAGGCTAAAAATCGGCACGGTGGCTTGCACCACCTGGCCCACCTCGGCCTGGCGTGCGGTGATCACCCCCGGCGCCTCGGCGATCAGCGCGGTGTAACCCAGTTGCTCACGGGCATTGGCCAGTTGCGCCTGGGCGGCGGTCAGCGCGCTCTGGCTGCTGCGCAGGGCGGCTTGGGCGGCGTCGTATTCGCTTTGGCTGGTGTAGCCCTTGGGCAGCAGTTTTTCCTGGCGCACAAAGGCGGCGGCGGTCTGTTTGACCCGGGCCTGTTCGGCCACGACCTGGGCCTGGGCGGAATCGACGTTGGTTTGCAAGTCTTTGGGGTCGAGCCTGGCCAGCACTTGCCGGGCGCTGACGCGGTCGCCCACGTCCACCAGGCGCTGGATGATCTTGCCGCCCACGCGAAACGAGAGGTCGGCCTGCACCCGGGCCTGGATGTCCCCGGTCAGCGTCACGGCCGCCGCAAAATCGGCGGGTTGCACGGTTTGCACAAACACCCGGGAATGAGCCTTGGGCTCGGCTTTTTCCTGGCCGCAGCCGGTGAGCAGGGCCACCAGGCCAAGGCTGAGAACAAGGGTAGAAATGGGACCGCCCATGCAGGCTCCTTTTGCGTGATGCCGACGTGCCGTGTTTATGCGACTGTGAGCTTAGTTCAGGGTTCCGTGATCGGCAGGAACCCGCCTATCGATCGCTGCGGGGCGTAATATGCCTGTCCCTCAACCGGGAAACACGTGAAATGCTCAAAACGCTCGCGGTGGCCAATTACCGCTCAATCAACCAATTGGTGGTGCCGCTGGAGCGCCTGAACCTGATCACCGGTCCCAACGGCAGCGGCAAGTCCAACCTCTACCGCGCCCTGCGCCTGCTGGCCGAAACCGCCCAGGGCGGGGTGATCAACGCGCTGGCCCGCGAGGGCGGGCTGGGCTCTACCTACTGGGCCGGGCCCGAAACCATCAGCCGGCGCATGCTCAACGGCGAGGTGGCGGTGGAGCCCAGCGTGCCCAAGGGTGCCAAGCGCCTGCGCCTGGGGTTTGCCGGTGAAGACTTCAGCTACGCCATCTCCCTAGGCTTGCCTACACCCAGCGCGTCGTTTTTCTCGCTGGACCCCGAGGTGAAGAAAGAATGCATCTGGGCCGGTCCCGTGTATCGCCCGGCGAGCCTTTTGGTGCAGCGCACAGGCCCCATGGTGCGTGCACGTGAGGGGCGCGATTGGGACGTGCTGGCCCAGCACACGCCCAACTACCACAGCCTGTTCGATCAGGTCGGCAACCTGCGCGGTTCGCCGGAAGTGTTGATGTTGCGCGAAAGCATTCGCGGCTGGCGGTTTTATGATCACTTTCGCAGCGACGCCGACGCCCCGGTACGCCAGCCGCAACTGGGCACCCGCACGCCGGTGCTGCACCACGATGGCCGGGACCTGGCGGCAGCGTTGCAGACCATTCGCGAAATCGGCGACCCCGACGCACTCAAGCAAGCCGTCAGCGACGCCTTTCCCGGTGCCCGCCTGGATATCCATCCGCTGCAGGGCGCACGCTTTGCCATCGAGTTTTATCAGGACGGGTTGTTGCGCCCCTTGTCGGCGGCGGAATTGTCCGACGGCACCTTGCGGTATTTGCTGCTGGTGGCGGCGCTGTTGACCCCACGGCCCCCGACGATGATGGTGCTGAACGAACCGGAAACCAGCTTGCACCCGGACCTGCTGCCCGCGCTGGCGCGGTTGATCATCAAGGCGTCGCAGCACTGCCAGGTGTGGGTGGTGTCCCATGCCAGCCGCCTGATCGCGGCGCTGGAACAGGATGAATCGTGCAATTCGATCGTGCTGGAAAAGGTGATGGGCCAGACACAGATCGTGGGCCAGCGGGTGCTGGATGAACCGGCGTGGCAGTGGCCGGACTAAAGGGCATGCATCGCATGCCCCTGTGTTGCCCGCGAGGGTTGTATCAGCCCTGCCACTTGCCGCCTTCAACGATCACGCTTTCAGGCTTGGTGTCGTCGCTCAGTTCTTTGCGCACGTACTGGTCATACAGCTTGAGCAGGTACTTCTGCTCGCCCAACTTGGCCAGTTCGGTGTTCACCCAGTCGCGCAGCTCGGTGTTGCCCTTCTTCACGGCTGGCGCAATGGGTGCTTCGTCGCCCAGTTTTTCGTCCAGCACGCGGTAGCCCGGGTTCTGCTTGGCCCAGCTGAACAGCACCAGGTTGTCTTGCGCGTAGGCATCACCACGGCCCGCCGACAGCGCCTGCAGCGACTCGGAGTTTTTCTCGAACTTGAGCAGTTTCCAGTCTGGGTGGTTTTTGGTCAGCCAGATGTCCGCCGTGGTGCCGGTGGTGACGATGGTGGTGCGGGTGGCCAGGTCATTCAGGCTTTTCACGTCGCTGCCCTGGGGCACCAGCGCCTGAACGGCCACCTTGAGGTTAGGGTTGGTGAAGTCCACCGCGTCCTTGCGCTCCGGCGTCACGGTCATGTTGGCCAGGATCAGGTCAACTTTGTCGCTTTGCAAAAACGGAATGCGGCTGGCCGGTTCCACGGCCACGAACTCGACCTTGTTTTCGTCGCCCAGCAGGTCCTTGGCGAATTGGCGACCGATGTCGGTATCAAAGCCCACATAGCGGCCGGCCTCGTCGACAAAACCAAACGGCGGCTTGTCGGTGAATACGCCGACGATCAGCTTGTCGCGGGCTTTGATCTTGTCGAGGTAGCTCACCGACGCAGCGGCAGGTTTGGCAGGCTCTTCAGCCTTGTTGCAGCCGGCCAGCAACGCGAGGCCGAGCAGTGGCAGTAACAGCAGGGGGTACTTGGCAGTTTTCATGTCAGTTCCAGTTCCTTGGTTTTTTTGGGCAGTGTTGAAACAAAGGAGAACTTCTCCAGGAACTGCTGCGCGCGTGCGGTTTGCGGGTTCGTAAAGAATGCCTCGGGGGTGTTTTGCTCCAGGATGCGACCGGCCTCCATGAACACCACGCGGTCGGCGACGGCGCGGGCGAAGGCCATTTCGTGGGTCACGATGAGCAGGGTCATGCCGTCACGGGCCAGGCCCTGGATCACTTCCAGCACTTCCTTGACCATTTCCGGGTCGAGGGCGGCGGTGACTTCGTCAAACAGCATCACCTGGGGGTTCATGCACAGCGAACGGACGATGGCGATGCGTTGCTGCTGCCCGCCCGAGAGCTGGCGCGGGAAGGCGTCGCGCTTGTCCAAAAGGCCCACGCGCGCCAGCAGGGTTTCGGCTTGGGCACGGGCCTGGGCGGCGTTGCGTTTTTGCACTTTGAGCGGGCCGAGCAGGATGTTGTCGAGCACGCTCATGTGCGGGAACAGGTGGTAGCTCTGGAACACCATGCCGATGTCCTGGCGCACCTGGCGCCAGTCGGTGGCCTTGCCCAACAGCTCGCGGCCGGCAAAACGCAAGCTGCCGCCGTGGGCGGTTTCCAGCCCGTTGAGGCAGCGCAGCAAGGTGCTTTTGCCGCAGCCGCTGGGGCCGAGGATCACCACCACTTCGCCGCTGTGCACGCTCAGGTCGATGCCCTTGAGCACCTGCGCCTCACCGAAGTATTTGTTGAAACCCTGAAACTCGATCAATGCGCTCATGCGTTGGCCCAGCGCCGTTCCAGCACCTTGGAGGCGGCCGACAACGGGTAGCAGATAAAGAAGAAAAACAGGAACAGCGCGCCATAGATCAACACCGACTCGTAGGTGCGCTCGATGATTTGTTGGCCCACTTTGATGATGTCCACCACGCCGATCAGCACCGCCAGCGAGCTGGTCTTGATCAGGCGCGTGTACACGTTGATGGTCGGTGGGGTCATGCGTTTGAGGGCCTGGGGCAGCAGCACGTAGCCGTACAGTTGCGGCGCCGACAGGCCAATCGACAGGCCCGCTTCGCGCTGCCCGCGGGGCAACGAGTGCAAGGCGCCGCGCACCACCTCGCCCACTTCGCTGGCGCCCCACAGGGACAGCACCAGCACCGCGCACCAGAAGCTTGGCAGGCTCAACGCAAAGAAAATCGGCAGGCCAAAAAACAGCAGGTACAGCCACACCAGCACCGGGATGGCGCGAAACAGTTCCAGGTACACCCGCAGCACGGCGTTGATGACCTGGTTATTTAAGGTGCGCAACACGCCATAGAGCACGCCGCCGACGGTGCTGAAGGCGATGCTCAGAAATGAGATCGACAAGGTTTGCGCCGCGCCCTTGCCCAGTTGCGGCAACGAGATCCAGAGCAATTCAAGACCCGAACTGGCCATGTTGGATCCTCCGTTCCAGGCGGCTGAGCAGCAGCGACAGTGGCAGGAATAACAGCACACAGATCAGCGTGAGCACGGCGAGCATTTCGTAGGTTTTGTAGTAGAGGGCGATGTAGTTTTTGGTGGTGTAGAGAATCTCGGGCACCGCCACCGCCGAGACGACGGTGGTTTCCTTGAGCAGGAAAATGAAATTGGCGAACAGCGCGGGCAAGCTGAGGATCCCGGCCTGGGGCAGGATGACGTGGCGCAGCAGTTGCCAGTCAGACAAACCGATGGACTTGCCGGACTCGATCTGCGCCACCGGCACCGCTTCCACCCCGGCGCGCAGCACTTCGGTGAGGTAGGCGCCGCCCAGGAACGTCATGGTGATAATCGCGGCCCAGAAACCGGAGATGTTGAGCCCCAGTGCGGGCAAGGCGAAGTACACGAAAAACAGTTGGATCAGCAACGGCGTGTTGCGCGCCAGCTCGACGTACAGCGCCACCAGGCGCCACGCGTACGGCGTGCGAAACACCAGCAAGGCGGCGTTGACCAGCGCGACTGCAAGCGAAGTGGCGATGGCGATCAGGCCCACTTGCAGGGTGACTCCCACGGCTTTGAGAAACGCCGGGAGGGTACTGAGGATAAAGGCGTAATCGAAGGTCATCTGAGATCCCTGACGCCGCAGGGGTAATGCGGCGGTGGTGCAGTCCGGGTGGGCGTGGGTAACGCCGGGAGGGGATGACTTTATAGGTATAAAAAGCAAATTTTAAATACCCAAATAGAATATTCATATCACCAAACGCGGCGCTGCGGTGGTGCTCGTGGTGATCGTTCCCACGCTCTGCGTGGGAATGCAGCCGGTGACGCTCCGCGTCACCCCTGGCGCAAGGCTCAAGTGCACGCTGAATGGCGGGACGCAGAGCGTCCCAGGAGGCATTCCCACGCAGAGCGTGGGAACGAGGGGCGGCGGGGGTGATCGTTCCCACGCTCCGCGTGGGAATGCAGCCGGTGACGCTCTGCGTCACCCTGGCGCAAGGCTCAAATACGCGTTGGATGGCGGGACGCGGAGCGTCCCAGGAGGCGTTACCACGCAGAGCGTGGGAACGAGGGGCGCGCGGGGTGCTCGTTCCCACGCTCCGCGTGGGAATGCATCCGGTGACGCTCCGCGTCACCCTGGCGCAAGGCTCAAGCACGCGTTGGATGGCGGGACGCGGAGCGTCCCACGAGGCGTTACCACGCAGAGCGTGGGAACGAGGGGTGCGCGGGGTGCTCGTTCCCACGCTCCGCGTGGGAATGCAGCCGGTGACGCTCTGCGTCACCCTGGC
>NZ_JBSVWN010000049.1:0-48369 GCF_054071325.1 Pseudomonas sp. SDO5215_S409
ATAGCACCAACCCGCTGGAGAGGCTGAATGCCGAGATCAAGCGCCGCACCGAGGTTGTGGGGATTTTCCCAAACGCCCCGGCAATCACCCGGCTGGTAGGAGCAATGCTGTTGGAGCAGAACGACGAGGTCGAGGTACACGACAGACTATCGTAAGATTCCTGACTTTCTCAGCACAAAAAGTAAGACCAACACGGCCAAAAGCATGATTGCACTCCACTTTATGGCTACCAGCTTTTGTTTCAGTGGTGCCGGAAAGTTGTTCAAATCTTCGATGTTAGCGCTGCCGTTTTTTAGATAACCCCTCGGAAACGTAACAACCCCGGCTATCCACCCCACCAGCAAAAGCTTTCCCCAAGGGCCACCATTTCTAAGCGGAATATGTACCCTCACAGCAGAGCAATTCTTCAGATGCTCCAACATTAAATCAATTTTGGTGTAGGCCATATGCAGCGCGACCCCAAGACAGATAAATATCCCGCTAAAACTTAATAATCCGACAGTAAGAAATATGCTGTCAGAGACGCTGATGGTCATTTAATGGCCTCATAAAGAATTTCGCCTATATCAGAAGGACTAGATAAGTCCGAGTTTAATTGCTGCTCCGAAGCTGCACATTACGAAAAAAAGACCTATTCCAACCCACTGTATTATCAATAATTTACGTTTGAGAGGAGCGGGGAGGTTTTCTAAATCTTCGACGCTCATGCCACCTCTTTTGAGGTAAAAACCGGGAAAAGTGACGATCCCTGAAATACCACCAATCAGCAACAGCTTGCCCCAAGGTCCACCGTGTCGCAGAGGCGCTCTAGACATGATCGCAGAGCAGTTTTTCAGGTGCGCAAGCATCAGATCCATCTGTGTATAAGCCAAATGCAAACAGACTCCGATCCAAATAAAAATGCCTGCGAAATCGACCAATACGATAGATAAAAATACTTTGTCGGCGATGTTTAAACTCATTTGGACGCCTCATGGAATTTTTCACCCGCTCATTGATTGCTCGCGCCGGACGCTCTCAATGACTACATAAGCCTGTATCTGCTCGCGAAAATGAGCAAGGTCGGCTGTTAGGGCATGTTCAGGCGTGCACAAAGCCAAGCTTGGCCACCGCTGCAAGTCCGACCATTGCTAATAAAAGGCCTAGCCCGATCCACTGCAATATCACCAGTTTGCGCTTAAGCAACACAGGGAAGTGATGCAGATCCTCCGCACTAACCAGGCCACGCTTTAGATAAAAACCGGAGAATGTGAGGACGCTGGCAATGCTGCCAACCAATACTAATTTTCCCCATGGGCCTCCATGCCTGAGCGGCGCCAGTGTGCTAAGCATCGAGCTATTCTTCAGGTGCCCCAACATCAGTTCCATCTTTGTGTAGGCCAAGCGTAAGCAAACTCCGATACAAACAAGCATGCCAACGATCACCGCGACGCATAACCAGCCGATAACGAACTCGGCGGTCGTCATTTAGCAACCTCGTAAACAACTTCACCCTCTAGCTCGCCCATTCATCCACCAATAACATTTCTGGCAACAGATCCAGTTCCAATTTATGTCAGGCGGCAGGATAACCGCACTGCAATCAAGAACCGATGGCGAAAGGTGTAGGAGTTGCCTGAAATAAGCGCAGGAAATGCCCCGAATAGCCGCAAATCGTTTCTGCCTGTAGGAAGGCGACGTCAATCCCGGTCACTGACCCCCCCTCACTCCCGAGCAAATATCTCCACCACCTGACGCCTCAGCCACACATGCCGCGGATCCTTCTGGTTACGCGCATGCCAGTGGTGTTTGAGGCTATAGGGCGGTATCTCCACCGGCGGTTCGATCATTCTCACCGCCGAGTCTTTCTCGTAGATGCGCGCCACCGAGCGTGGCATCACGGCGATCAGTTCCGAGCGTTCGATAATCGCCGACAGGCTCATGTAGTGAGACATCTGCACCACGATTTTCCGCTCGATCCCCTGGCCTGTCAGAAAGCTTTCGTACATCTCCTGGCTGCGGCTTCCGTCCCGCACCTGTACGTGTTCCAGGGTGCAGAACTCGTCCATCGTCAGCCGCTCGGCCTTGACCCGGTGGTGGCGGCCGATCAGGCACACCAGGTCGTGTGAAAACAGCCTTTGTTGGTAAATATTGGGCGCGTCCAGGTCGGGAAAATAGCCCAGTGCCGAATCCACCCGGCCTTCGCGCAATGCCTCCAAAAGGTCCTTGGGGCCCAGGCTCAGGCAGCGGATGTTGGCGTGGGGTGCGGCGCTGCGCAGGCGGTCGAAGAGGGCGGGCAGGAACACCACTTCGCCAATTTCACTCAGGCAAAAGGTAAACGTCTCACGGCTCTCGGTGGGTTCAAAGGTGGGGTTCGGCAAGATCTCCTGGTCGATGGTGGCGATCACTTCCCGGGTGCGCTCCACGATGCTGCGCGCCCGGGGCGTGGGCTCCATCGCGGTGCCGCTGCGCACAAACAGCGGGTCGCCCAGGGAATGGCGCAGGCGCGATAACGCAGCGCTGGCGGCCGGTTGGCTCATGCCCAGGCGCTTGGCCGCCGCCGTGACGTTGCCGCAATCGTGAATGGCCAATAAAACGCGGAGCAAGTTCAAATCGGTGCGCATGACTATAACCAGATCAAATAGTTTGAATAACCATAATTTGCTTCTGCTATTTGTGCCCCACGGCGAGGATTGTGTCCAGACAAGAATAAAACCAAGAGGCACCTCAATGATCAATCTGCATGACATCCGCTACGTGCGCCTTGGCACCGCAGACCTTGCCCAGGCCAAGACGTACGCCACGCAGGTGCTCGGCCTGCAAGTGGCGCGCGAGGCCAATGGGGCGATCTACTTTCGCTCCGACAGCCGCGACCACACCTTGTGCTACTACGAAGGCGACCCCCGGGAAACCACCACCGCTTTTGAAGTGACCGACTGGAAAGAACTCGACCACGCCGCCCAATTGCTCGAAGACCACGGGTTTGCCGTGCGTCACGCCAGCCGGGAAGACGCCGAGGTGCGTCACGTCAAGGAACTGATCCAGTTCCGCGACCCCAGCGGCAACAACATCGAGTTGGTGCTGCGCCCCCATGCCAGCGGCAGCCGTTACTTCGCCAGCCGCGACGCAGGCATCACCGGCTTCAGCCACATCGGCCTGCGCACCACCGACGCCAAGCGCGACGAAGCCTTCTGGACCACCCTGGCCAACGCCCGGGTGAGTGATCGCATCGGCGAGGCCCCGTTGCTGCGCATCGACGAGGTGCACCACAAGATCGCCCTGTTCCCCTCCAGCCATGCCGGCGTGCAGCACATCAACCACCAGGTAGAAAGCATCGATGACGTGATGCGCGCCTGGTACTTCCTCAAGGAACGCGGGATCAAGATTTTGTTCGGCCCCGGGCGCCATCCCACCTCGGGGGCGATGTTTTTGTACTTTGAAGGCCCGGACGGCATGACCTACGAATACTCCACGGGCGTGAGCCACATCGCGCCGCAAGACGAGGCCACCCACCAACCCCGGCAGTTCCCGCTGGCCACCGCCTCGTACTGCATGTGGGGCTCCAAGCCCGACATTCCGGAGTTCAAGTCATGAGCACCGCCAGCCAACAAGCCCAGGTACGGATTGCCGCCCGCGCCCTGGCCTACGCAGGTTTTGTGCACGCCTACGGGCATTGCAGCCAGCGCCTGGACGCCGAACATTTTCTGGTGTGCGCCGCTAAACCCATGGGCCTGATCCAGCCCGGCGAGCCCGGCACCGTGGTGCCGGTGCAGGGCCCGTTGCCCGAAGGGGTGTTGGGCGAAGTGCGCATCCACCAACAGATTTACCAGCGCCGCAGCGACGTCAACGCCGTGATCCGCAGCATGCCGATGCAGGTCATGAGCCTGTCGTGCGCAGGCCTGACGCCCCGGTTGCGCCACGGCATGGGCGCCTATTTCAAGGACGGCATCGCGCTGTGGGACGACCCGCAATTGCTGCGCAGCGATGCCCAGGCCGCAGCGCTGGCCGAACAGCTCGGTCGGGCCCAGGCCCTGGTGATGCGCGGCAATGGCGCGATCGTGGTCGCAGGGTCGTTGGTAGAAGCCCTGACCCTCAATTTTTACCTGGAAGACGCCGCCCGCATCGAGCTGCAACTGCTCGCCGCCGGCCTTGCCGACCGCGCGCCGCTGCTCAGCCTTGATGAAGCCACCCAGCGCGCCACCTCCAGCGGCCGCATTTTCGAGCGCATGTGGGACTACCTCACCGCGGGCGATGCCGAACTGCACCTGATAACAAGACAAGAGGCCTGATCCATGACCCAGCACTTTCGCAACTTCATCGATAACCAGTGGGTGGACGGTGTCCGCACCTTCGACAACCGCAACCCTGCCGACAACAGCGTGATTGGTCACATCCACGAAGCCGGTCGCGAGCAGGTCGACGCCGCCGTGCAGGCAGCCCGCGCCGCGCTCAAGGGCCCGTGGGGCAAGATGACCATCGCCCAGCGCACCGCCTTGCTGCACAAAGTGGCCGATGGCATCGAGCAGCGCGCCGAAGAATTTGTGGCCGCCGAAGTGGCCGACAGCGGCAAGCCCCACAGCCTGGCCAGCCACCTGGACATCCCGCGCGGCGCCGCCAACTTCAAGGTGTTCGCTGACCTGATCCGCAACGTGCCCACCGAAAGCTTCACCATGGACACCCCCGACGGCGGCAAGGCCGTCAACTACGCGGTGCGCAACCCGCGTGGCGTGATCGGCGTGATCTGCCCGTGGAACCTGCCGCTGCTGCTGATGACCTGGAAAGTCGGCCCGGCCCTGGCCTGCGGCAACACCGTGGTGGTCAAACCGTCGGAAGAAACCCCGGCCACCGCCACCTTGCTTGGCGAAGTGATGCGCGACGCCGGTGTGCCCGCTGGCGTGTACAACGTGGTGCACGGTTTTGGCGAGAACTCCGCGGGTGCGTTCCTCACTGAACACCCGGGCGTCGACGGCATCACCTTTACCGGCGAAACCGGCACCGGCGAGGCCATCATGAAGGCTGCAGCCAAGGGCGTACGCCCGGTGTCGCTGGAGCTGGGCGGCAAGAACGCCGGGGTGATTTTCGCCGATGCCGACCTCGACAAAGCCGTGGCCGGTATCGCCCGCGCCGTGTTCGAAAACAGCGGCCAGGTGTGCCTGGGCACCGAGCGTGTCTATGTGCAACGCCCGTTGTTTGATGCGTTCGTTGCCGCCCTCAAGGTGCGCGCCGAAGCGATCAAGGTCGGCCCACCGAATGAACCGGGCGTGACCATGGGCCCGCTGGTGTCGGTCGGCCACCGGCAAAAAGTGCTGGGCTACTACCAGCAGGCGGTCAAGGACGGCGCCACGGTGGTGACCGGCGGCGGCATCCCGGACATGCCGGCCCACCTCGCTGAAGGTGCCTGGGTGCAACCCACCATTTGGACCGGCCTGTCGGAAGACTCCGGCGTGATCCGCGAAGAAATCTTCGGCCCGTGCTGCCACATCGCGCCGTTCGACGATGAAGACGAAGTGGTCGCCCTGGTCAACAACACCCCCTACGGTTTGGCCGCCAGCGTGTGGACCCGCGACCTGCAAGTCGCCCACCGCATGGGCGCCGCGCTGGACGTGGGCATCTGCTGGATCAACTCGTGGTTCCTGCGTGATTTGCGCACTGCGTTTGGCGGCGCCAAACACTCGGGCATCGGCCGTGAAGGCGGGGTGCATTCCCTGGAGTTCTACACCGAACTTCGCAACGTGTGCGTTCGCCTGTGAGCCAGCCCATGACAAACCTCAACCACCTCGGCGCGCAATTGCACCAGGCGCTCACCGAGCAAAAACCGGTGGCCCCGCTGACCGAGCAGCACCCCGGCCTGAGCATCGCCGACGCCTATCAGATCCAGCTCGCCATGCTGCAACCGCGCCTGGACGCCGGGCAAACCGTGATCGGCAAGAAAATCGGCGTCACCAGCCAAGTGGTGATGGACATGCTCGGCGTGGACCAACCCGACTTCGGCCACTTGCTCAGCGGCATGCGGGTCAACGACGGCGCAGCCCTGGTGTGCGCGGATTTCATCGCGCCCAAGGCCGAAGGCGAAATCGCCTTTGTGCTCAAGCAAGACCTGGTGGGTCCCGGCGTGACCGCCGCCGATGTGATCCGCGCCACGGCGTATGTGATGCCGTGCTTCGAGATCGTCGACTCACGCATCAAGGACTGGAAGATCCGCATCCAGGACACCGTGGCCGACAACGCCTCGGCCGCCGCTTTCGTGCTGGGTGACGGTGCGGTGTCGCCGCTGGACGTGGACCTGGCCTGCGTCGGCATGACCCTGGAAAAGAACGGCGAAATCGTCGCCACCGGCGCCGGTGCGGCCGCCCTTGGCCACCCGGTGAATGCCGTGGTGTGGCTGGCCAACACCTTGGGCGCGCTGGGCATCGCACTGAAAAAAGGCGAAGTGATTTTGTCCGGCTCCCTGGCCGCCATGGTCCCGGTGCAACCCGGTGATCTGTTGCGCATGAGCCTGGGCGGTATCGGCTCGGCTTCCATCCGTTTTGTTTGAAGGACACCCCCATGAATCTGTCAGCAGCCACCATCGCCGAACTGGCCACCCACCTGGAAAACGCCGAGCTTAACGTTGAGGCGGTGGCCAAGATCACCGACACCTACCCCGACATGGACTGGGAGGACGCCTACGCGATCCAGAACACGATTCGCGCCAACAAAGAGGCGCGTGGCGTGCGCATCGTCGGCCTGAAAATGGGCCTCACCTCTTTTGCCAAGATGAAGCAGATGGGCGTCACCGAGCCGATCCACGGCTTTATCACCGACTACGGCGCGTGCGCCGATGGCTCGGTAATCGACGTCGATTCACTGATTCACCCCAAGGTCGAGGCCGAGATCGCCTTTGTGCTCAAGCACCCGCTCAAGGGCCCGGGCGTGCACGTGGGGGACGTGTTGGCCGCCACCGATTTCATCTTGCCTGCGGTGGAAGTCATCGACTCGCGCTATGAACACTTCCGCTTCGACCTCAAGAGCGTGATCGCCGACAACACCTCTTCGGCCCGCTTCGTCACCGGCGGCCAGGCCCGCAGCCCCTTGGGCATCGACCTCAAGTGCCTGGGTGTGGTCATGGAAAAAAACGGTGAAGTGGTGGCCACCGCAGCCGGTGCCGCCGTGCTCGGCCACCCGGCGCAAAGCGTGGCGATGCTCGCCAATATGCTCGCCAGCCAAGGCAAGGCGCTGCCTGCCGGCACCTTCATCATGACCGGCGGCGTGACCGAAGCCATCCCGGTAGAGGCGGGTGACCAGATCACCGTGCGCTACCAGCACCTGGGCAGCGTTTCCATGCGCTTTGCCTCCTCGTCCAAGTGAGAGAACTGCCATGCCTATCATGCAGGTGTACCTGATCGAAGGCCGCGACGACGCGCAAAAGGCGCGGCTGATCGAGGCGCTGACAAACGCCGCTGTCGAATCCATCCAGGCGCCGGTCGAGTCGGTGCGGGTGATCATCACCGAGGTGCCCAAGACCCAATTCGGCATCGCCGGTAAAACCGCCAAAGCGCTGGGGCGTTGAGATGAGTGAATCCAAGAAAAACGTCGCGATCATCGGCTCGGGCAATATCGGCACCGACCTGATGATCAAGATCCTGCGCCACGCCAAGCATCTGCAAATGGCGGTGATGGTCGGCATCGACGCGGCCTCCGACGGCCTGGAACGCGCCCGTCGGCTGGGCGTGGCCACCACCCATGAGGGCGTCGAGGGCCTGGTGAAGATGGCGGAGTTTGCCGACATCGACTTTGTGTTCGACGCCACCTCGGCCACTGCCCATGTGCAAAACGATGCACTGCTGCGCCAGCACAAACCCGGTATCCGCGTGATCGACCTCACGCCTGCGGCCATCGGCCCGTACTGCGTGCCGGTGGTGAACCTGGACGCACACCTGGCGGCGCCCAACGTCAACATGGTGACCTGCGGCGGGCAGGCGACCATCCCGATGGTGGCGGCGGTGTCTCGTGTGGCCAAGGTGCATTACGCGGAAATCATCGCGTCCATCAGCAGCAAGTCTGCCGGGCCCGGCACCCGCGCCAACATCGACGAGTTCACCGAAACCACCGCCCAGGCCATCGAGGCCGTGGGCGGGGCAGGCAAGGGCAAGGCGATCATCGTGCTCAACCCGGCCGAGCCACCGTTGATGATGCGCGACACGGTGTACGTGCTGTCGGAGGCGGCAGACACGGCCGAGATCGAGGCGTCCATCCAAGACATGGCCAACGCCGTGACCGCCTATGTACCGGGCTATCGCCTCAAGCAAAAGGTGCAATTTGAAGTGATCAGCGCCGACGCGCCGCTGAACATCCCGGGCCTGGGCCGGTTCAGCGGCCTCAAGACCACGGTGTTTCTTGAGGTCGAAGGCGCCGCCCATTACCTGCCAGCCTACGCCGGCAATCTCGACATCATGACCTGTGCCGCGCTGGCGACTGCCGAGCGCCTAGCGCAGGCCCTGTGAGGTAGACCCCATGACCTTCAACCCCGGCAAGAAGCTCTACATCAGCGACGTGACCCTGCGCGACGGCAGCCACGCGATCCGTCACCAATACTCCATCGACAACGTGCAAACCATCGCCCGCGCGCTGGACAAGGCCCGCGTGGACTCCATCGAAGTGGCCCACGGCGACGGCCTGCAAGGCTCCAGTTTCAACTATGGCTTTGGCGCCCACACCGACCTTGAATGGATCGAAGCGGTCAGCGACGTGATCAGCCATGCCCAGGTCGCCACGTTGCTACTGCCCGGCATCGGCACGGTGCACGACCTCAAGGCCGCCTACAACGCCGGTGCCCGCATCGTGCGCGTGGCCACCCATTGCACCGAAGCCGACTGCGCCCGCCAGCACATCGAATACGCCCGCACCCTGGGCATGGACACGGTGGGCTTCTTGATGATGAGCCACCTCACCAGCCCGCAGAACCTGGCGCGGGAGGCAAAAAAAATGGAGAGCTACGGCGCCACCTGCATCTACGTAGTGGACTCCGGCGGCGCCATGAGCATGCAAGACATTCGCGAACGGTTCCGGGCGGTGAAAGCCGTGCTCAACCCGCAGACGCAAACCGGCATGCACGCCCACCACAACCTGTCGCTGGGCGTGGCCAACTCCATCGTGGCGGTGGAGGAGGGCTGCGACCGCATCGACGCAAGCCTGGCTGGCATGGGCGCTGGCGCCGGTAACGCGCCGCTGGAAGTGTTCATCGCCGCCGCCGACCGGATGGGCTGGAACCACGGCACGGATTTGTACGCGCTGATGGACGCCGCCGACGACATCGTGCGCCCGCTGCAGGACCGCCCGGTGCGCGTCGATCGCGAGACGTTGGCGCTGGGCTATGCCGGGGTGTATTCAAGCTTTTTGCGCCACGCCGAAGTCGCCGCCAAACGCTACGACCTCAAGGCCGTGGACATTCTGGTGGAACTGGGCAAACGCCGCATGGTGGGCGGCCAGGAAGACATGATCGTCGACGTGGCCCTGGACCTGCTCAACCGCTAACCGACCGCGCCCACGCCCGGCGTGGGACACCTTTACGCTTTTGCAGTGCACTTGATTCACCCCAACGACAACTCCAAAAACAGGGGAACATTGATGAACAGCAAGACTGCCCACATAGGCGCAACAATCGATAACAACAGGATTTCCGGTTACCAGATCATGGTGCTGTTCCTGTGCTTTCTGGTGGTGCTGGTGGATGGCTTCGACACCGCCATCATCGGCTACATCGCCCCGGCCCTGCGCCAGGAATGGGGCCTGCAACCTGCGCAACTGTCGCCCGCCTTCGGGGCCGGCCTTATGGGCCTGATGGTCGGCGCCTTCCTGTTCGGCCCGGTGGCCGATGCCTACGGGCGCAAAAAAGTGCTGCTGGTGTCGGTGCTGATCTTTGGCCTGGGCACGCTGGCGTCGACCCAGTCCACGTCCATCGAGATGCTCACCGCCTTGCGCTTTCTCACCGGCATCGGCCTGGGTGGGGCGATGCCCACCTGCATCACGTTGAGCTCGGAGTTTTCCCCGGCACGGCGGCGCATGATCCTGGTCACGTTGAGCTACAGCGGCTTCACCACCGGCCTTGCGTTGGGCGGGGCGGTGGCCAGCCATATCATCCCGGCCTATGGCTGGCGCGGGGTGCTGATGATCGGCGGGGTCGTGCCGTTGCTGTTGCTGCCGTTGCTGGCCTGGCTGCTGCCGGAGTCGGTGCGCTTCATGGCCACCCACCCGCGCTATGCCGACGCGCTGCGCAAGGTCATGGGCAAGATCACCGGCCGCACCGACCTGCACGACGTCACGTTTATCGAACCGCAAAGCCCGGTGGCCGCCCGTTCGCCCATCTCGCAGCTGTTTATCGAAGGCCGCGCCGTGCGCACGTTGCTGTTGTGGGGCACGTTCTTCTGCTCGCTGTTCGTGTTTTACCTGCTGACCAGCTGGCTGCCGAGCATCCTTAAAGACGCCGGTTACGACATCGCCAGCGCCGCCCGCATCGGCGCGATGGTGCCGCTGGGAGGCACCCTGGGCGCTATTTTGATGGCGTTGCTGATGGACCGCGTCAGCCCGTATCGCGTGCTGGGCCTGGCCTACCTGGGCTCGGCGCTGGTCATCGCGCTGGTGGGGTTTGCCCTGGCAAATGCGTTCTGGCTTGGGGTGACGGTATTCCTGGTCGGTTTTGGCGTGGCCGGGGCACAGACCTGCCTGAACCTGCTGTCGGCCAGCATTTACCCCACGGCCGCGCGCGCCACGGGGGTGAGCTGGGCCATGGCCAACGGGCGGATAGGCTCCATCATCGGCTCGGTGCTGGGCGCCTGGCTGATGACGCAACTGGGGCAGTCGTCGGTGTTTTTCGTGGTACTGGCGATTCCGGCGCTGTTTGGCTCCATTGCCGTCTTCTCGCTGCAGCGCATGAGCGCAACCAGAAAAGCCGCCGAGGTCACGGTACTTCCCACCTGACCCCACATTGCCCATGCGGGGTGAGCGGCGTGCCGGCTCACCTCCAACACAATGGCTGCACCCCACAACAATAAAAAACCAAGGGTAACCCCATGAACCTCTCCGTCTTTCCAGCGGCGCCTGTGTGCGCCCGCGTTTTGCCGCTGTCGCTTGCTCTCATCGCCGCCGCCCAGGCCCATGCCGAAGGATTTATCGACGACGCCCACGCCAAGCTTGAGGCGCGCAACGTGTACTTCAACCAGGACAACCGCAGCGGCGCCGCCCAGCCATCCAAGTTGGAAGAGTGGGGCCAGGGCTTCATCCTCAATGTCAACTCCGGCTACACCCAGGGCCCGATAGGGTTGGGTGTGGATGCGCTGGGCATGCTGGGCATCCGCCTGGATTCCGGGCGCGGCACCCACGGCAATCCCAACAGCGTCACCCAGGGCGGCTTTGTGTTCCCCACCGACAGCGATGGTCGTGCGGTCAGCGACTTTTCAAGCCTGGGCCTGACCGGCAAAGTGCGCATCGCCAAGACCGAATTGAAAGTGGGCACCCTCATGCCCAGGCTGCCCGTGGTGGTCTACAACGATGGCCGCCTGTTGCCCGAAACCTTCCAGGGCTGGCAGGCCACCTCTAAAGACTTCGACCACTTCACCCTCATTGGCGGGCGCTTGAGCGGCGTCAAGAGCCGCAACTCCTCCAACAACGAAGACCTCGCCATCAGCGGCGCGGGCGGCCCGACGGGCAAGCGCAGCAACCAGTTCTACTACGCCGGGGTCGATTACACCCCGCGCCCGGACCTGTTATTGCAGTACTACTACGCCAACCTGGAAGACTTTTACCAGCAGCACTTTGTGGGCCTGGTGCACACGCAGGCGTTGCCAGTGGGCAGCTTCAAAAGCGATCTACGCTTTTTCGACAGTACCTCCGAGGGGCGTAACGGCAATGCGGCGGGCAGGGCAGAGGGTTATCGCAGCACCGGCTACCACAACAACGGCGAGGTCGATAACCGGGTGCTGGCGGGCCTGTTCACTTACAGCCTGGGTGGCCATGCGCTCAGCCTGGGTTACCAGCACCTCAACGGCGCCAGCGATTTTCCGTTTCTCAACCAGGGTGACGGCTCGGCCACTTACCTGATCACCGACCGCCAGACCGGCGCGCGTTTTCAGCGCGCCGGGGAAAACACCTGGGTGGCCCAACATGCCTTCAACTTTGCCACTGTGGGCATACCGGGGCTGACCTCCCAAGTGGTGTACCAGCGCGGCGGGGGCATCAAGTCGGACCAGGGCGACCAGCATGAGTGGGAGCGCGACCTGATGCTGACCTACGCCTTCCAGAGCCCGACCCTCTCGGGGTTTTCGGTGCAGTGGCGTAATGCGATGTTGCGCAGCAGTGTGGCCACACAGCGTGACCTGGATGAGAACCGGCTGTACTTGACTTACACCCGCGCGTTGTTTTGAGGTGTAGCGCCCTGTTGTGCTGCGCTGATGCACAGCACTTCAGGGTCGACGCTCAAGCGCATCGGTCGGAATAAACCACTGAGGCTCAAAACATCGCAACGCGTAGATAGTGTCAAATGGCCATTTTTTTGGTTGTGCGAGGCGCTTCTGGATCCTACCATCGGCACCTTTGAGCCAAAGTCCGCACCATGTCCGAAGCCTATATCCACTACAGCAGCGCCTATCTGGAACGTTTCCTGCCAACCGAAGACCGGGATGGCTATTTCATGACCCAGACGCAAGGGTTTTTGTATGTGACAAAAATGGGCAGCCGCATGGGCAGCGCGACCACGTTCGCCCGCCCAAACAGCGCGTTGTTGTTTGTCGGAGAGGCCGCCAGGCACTTCAAGCCGCACCCGCTGTTTGACCCGCTTTTTTTCAAGCGGCTATGGAGCCAATGCGTGAGTCGTGAGCGTTTTTATGACTGGTGCTGGAAGCTTGAGGACACGCGTCGCGTGGGGTCGGTTCTGGTCATTTCCAATATTCACCGGGTGCCGATGGACCAGCACTCACCCGTGGATGCGTTGTGCACGCGCAGTGCGCAGCAACGCTTGAAACGCATGAAGAACCTTTACCATCTTTTTTCCGGCATCGCGGCCTTGATGCTGGTCCTTGCGGTACTGGTTCTTTTCTATGTCCTGCATGCCAAGCTTTGCTCGTCAATGTCCTGGTCCATCGGGCCTGAGCTGCTTCTGTTTGGCATTACGATCCCATTGGGCGCGGTTTTCAAAGGTAGCCTTGGGGTCTTGGTCTCAGCCGGGTTGGCGGGCTTTGTGGTCAGTGCCCTGCGTAAAAACAGATTCATTGAACACACCCTCAAGCACCTCAAGCCATAAGGCCTGCGCCGCCGGCGTGAAGACCGGCGGCTTTATTGTCAGGCGGGTGAGAGGCGCCCGCTCAGCACTTCCTGCTCACGCTCGGCACTGTTGACGTTGACGGTGCGCGCCAGGCTCAGGTTGTGCCCGTCAAACACGCAGGTCACCCGGTCGCGAAAGGCGGTCTGGGGGTAGATCCAGGTCATCTCCAGGGTCTTTTCGTCCAGCCAGCGGGCCCCGGCGATGATCTGGGCGTCCTGGAATTCATACCCGTGGTGCAACGCCCGGCCCGGCAGGCTGGTGGTGCCCGCGATCCAGCATTCCAGGCCTACCTGCAAGGTATGTTGGGCCTGGCCGTCGGTCAGTTGGAAGGTCAGCGCTTTCCCGGCGAACGCGAACGACACGCGGCTCACGCCCAGGCCGTTGGGCGCCAGGTCGTAGGTGCGCGTGGCGTCTTGGGGGGCTGCGCACAACGACACCAGCGCCGGGCGTTCGGCCATGCTTGCCAGGCGGCGGGCCAGGCGTGCGTCGGCCTCGGTATTGACCGTGCAATCATTGCCAAACGCCCGCGGGAAATGGCGCTCGATATACGGGATCAACTCGGCCGAATTTTTCATCCCGCCCACCACCACCAGCGTGGCGCCATAGGCGCGGAACACCATGGCCATCTGCACGAACACACCGACGGCGGCGAAGGCCTGGCGCGGTTTCATCATCCAGTGGTAGCCGTAGCGGCTGTCTGCACCGCCCTGGGGGCGGGTGGCGGCGGCGACCCAGGCGGCCGGCAGCAGGCGGCGGCCTTCCCAGAGGCCGTCCTGGGCATGCAGCACCGCCAGTTTGAGCATCGCCGACACGGGGGCGGTCAGGCCATTGCCGCCCGGGTTGACGCCGTCGGGGCCGACGTCCCAGTGCTCGTTATGGATGCCCAGCGGCACGAACAGGCGCGGCTTGAGGTAGGCGTGCAGGGTGTGTCCGGTGACCTTGTTGATCAACGCCGACAACATATAGCTGGCCGCGCTGGTGTAGACGTACGTGGTGCCCGGCGCATACGCCAGCGGGATCTTGAAGAACTCGGCGATCCAGCTGGTTTCAATGGCGCGCCACACCGAGCCCGAGGTATTGGCCAGATGGCCGGTGCGCATGGTCAGCAGGTGCTCCACGGTCATGTCGGCCAGGCGTGGGTCTGCCTCTACGGGCACGTGTTCCGGGAAAAAATCCACCAGGCGGTCGTGCAGGCCCAGCAAACCTTCCTCGATGGCCAGGCCAATGGCGCACGCGGTAAAGCTCTTGGCCACCGAATGCAGCACGCGCGGCTCGTTGGGGTCGACCGGCCAGCTCCAGCCTTCGGCCACCACCTGGCCGTGGCGGTGCAGCATCAGGCCTTGCAGGTCGAGGCCGGCGGCCTTGACCTCGTCGAGAAAGGCGATCAGGTGCTCAGGGTCGACCCCCAGGCTGCTGGCACTGGCGCGGGACAAACCATCGTAGGACGTTGTAGACATGGGCAAGGCTCGTGGTGGGAGGGTTCAACGGCTGCGGTGGACCAGCCGCGAATAGGAAATCAGCATGGTGGTCAGCTCCTGGCTGACGCTGGTGAGCGGCGAGGAGCGGCGGCTGATCAGGCACACATCGCGCGAGGCCAGGGGCTCTTCGATGGCGATGGTGGTCAGTGCGCCCGAAAACAGCTTCAACCCCGGCAGCATGCGCGGCTCGATGGTCAGGTAATCGGTTTCGGACACGATGTGCAGGGTTTCCAGCAGCGAATCGGTGGTGATTGCGATCTTGGGCGGCGGCAAGCCCTGGCCGCGGAACAGTTCGATCAGGCGGTTCTCGGCGCCGCCCACTACGCCAGTGGGGCGCACGCTGATCCACTGACAGTCGGCGAGCGCGTGCACGGATTTGGCCTGCGCCTGTGGGTGGCCCTTGCGCGCAATGATCCCGGCGCTGGAGCTATAAAGGCGATCGATGGACAGGTCGATGTCGGTGACGTTGGGCGGCAGCGGGCACACCACGAAATCCAGGCGGCCGTCGCGCACTTTTTCGATCAGGCCCTTGGCCGAGCCGCTGGCCACGTGCACCTGCATGCGCGGAAAACGCTGGGTGAAGTTGCTGAGCACCGGCAGCAGTAGTTCGGCCAGGGGCTCGGAGGTCACACCCAGGGCGATATTGCCTTCGGGCTCGCCTTTCCAGGGTTGCAGGTCGAGCAGGGCGCGTTCGCAGTCCAGCGTGATGGCGCGGGCGCGCACCAGGAAGACCTCACCGGCAGGCGTCAGGTTGATGCCCTGGTTGGAGCGCTGCAGCAGCACCACGCCCAGCTCTTTCTCCAGGGTCTGGATCGATTGGGTCAGCGTGCTTTGGGCCACGTCCAACTGGCGGGCGGCGGAGCGGAAACTGCCTTTTTCAACCACGGAACAGAACGCTCGAAGATGGGTGAGGGTCATGAAAGTGGGCTCCGCACTTGTTATTAATCAAGCGCTTCCAGTTGAATTAACTGCGTGCACTTACCGCTAAATGAGAATGATTGGTAAGTGATGACGCGCGCTTATAAAAGTGTGCAGGGCGGTCAGCTTATCCGATCACTTGGGGAGCGCAAAGATCGGTATTGACGATCAGGTTCGGTATTTTTGATCGCCAAAAATGCAGATTTTCAAGCCACAGGCCCCGATTTATCGGTAGGCTCGGGGCAAGGTGTCGCACGCAGGGCGCGTGATCGGATTCTGTGAGCCCGATCACCCGGAGCGTTCTTCTCAAGTTCCACAGGGTACGAATAAGATCGGCGCAGATCATTCGCGAATCGATATAAGCGACTAAAACAACAACAACTATCCAGGTGTTCGGCCGTGCCTCTTTTTGGGTCCTGCCAACGTCCGAACCCAACTTAAGGATCATTTAAGGTGCATTTATCATGAACAAGACTTTACTCCTGGCGGGCGCCTTGTCCGCCACGCTCATGGGCACTGCCCACGCCGAGAATCTCTTGAAGGTCGCGTTGAACGCCGACATTCGCAGCACCGACCCGGGTGTGAACCGCGACACAAACTCCGACGCCGTCATCATGCATATCACCGAAGGGCTGGTGGCCTTTCGTGAAGACGCCACCGTCGGCCCGCTGCTGGCCAAGGACGTGCAGGTGTCCGACGACGGCCTGCGCTACACCTTCCACCTGCGCGACGGGGTGAAGTTCCAGAACGGCGCGCCGCTGACCTCCGCCGAAGTGCTGTGGACCTGGAAACGTTTCCTCGACCCCAAGACCCAATGGCGCTGCGCGCCTGAGTTCGATGGCCATGGCGGTGCGAAAATCGTCGACATGAGCGCCCCGGACCCGCTCACCGTGGTGTTCACCCTGGACAAGCCCAACGGCCTGTTCCTCACCAGCACCGCGCTGCCCGAGTGTGGCGGCAGCGGCATCCTGCACCCCGACTCGGTGGTGGAGGGCCAGTGGAAAGGCCCGATCGGCACCGGCCCGTTCCGCCTGGGCGACTGGAAGCCCGGCCAGTACGTTGAACTGCTGCGCAACCCCGACTTCACCCCGCGTGACGATAAAGAGCCGGACGGCTACACCGGCAACAAGTCCACCACCCTGGACCGCGTGCGCCTGATGGTGATCCCTGACCCGGCGGCGGCCAAGGCGGCCCTGCTGTCGAAAAACGTCGACATGCTGATCGACGTCACCCCGCTGGACGCCACGGAGCTGGCGGCCGACCGTGGTATCCGCGTGACTTCCAGCGGCACCATGTCGGTCAACGCGCTGTTGTTCCAGACCCGCGACCCGCTGCTCAAGGACGTGCGCCTGCGCCAGGCCATCGCCCATGCGCTGGACTCCGCGCAGATCGTCCAGGCCCTGACCGGCGGACGTTCCAAGGCCAACAATTCGATGGTCGCCAGCGGCAGCCATTATCACACCGCCGTGGAAGACAAAGGCTACGACTTCGACCCGGCCAAGACCGCGCAACTGCTGCGCGAGGCAGGCTACAAGGGCGAGCCGATCAAGTTGATCGTCAACAAGCGCTACGCCGCCATCTTTGACATGGGCGTGTTCGCCCAGGCCATGGCCACGGCCAGCGGGCTCAACCTGCAACTGGAAACCCTGGAGTGGGGCACGCAGTTGGAGCGCTACCAGACCGGCAATTACCAGATGATGGCCTTCCCGTACTCCGAACGCCTCGACCCGGCGCTGAGCTTCGACTCGGTCACTGGCGACAAGGACAAGGAGCCGCGCAAGGTCTGGGACAACCCCCAGGCCCAGCAACTGCTGCGTGAAGCCCAGCGCGAAGGCGATGTGAGCAAGCGCCAGGCGCTGTTCGACCAACTGCACCAGATGATGCTCAACGACGTGCCGCTGATCCCGATGTACAACGGCAACGCCATCGCTGCGTCCCGCGATTACGTGCAGGGCCTGCGGACCTGGCCGGTGTCCAAGCCTCGGCTGTGGACCGTCAGCGTCTCAGCTTCCGGGAGTAAATAAGGATGTTGCGTTTTGTTTTTCAACGGCTGGCGATGTCGATCCCGACCTTGCTGCTGATCTCGCTGATGGTCTTTTCGATCATCCGCCTGGTGCCAGGTGACCCGGCGCTGTTGATGCTCGGCGACATGGCCGACGCTCACAGCCTGGAGATGGCCCGCGCATCACTGGGCCTGGATCAACCCTTGCCGTTGCAGTTCGTGATCTGGCTCAAGGCGGTGCTCACCGGCGACCTGGGGCATTCGATCACCACTAACGAGGCGGTGTTGCCGCTGATTCTCGACCGTTTCCAGGTGAGTGCCGGGATCGTGCTGGTGTCGGTGTTCATGGCCGCGTTGATCGCAGTGCCAGGGGGCCTGCTGGCGGCCTGGAAACAGAACAGCGCGCTGGACTTTGGCGTGGTGTCGACGGCAACGCTGTTGCTGTCCATCCCAAACTTCTGGCTGGGCCTGCTGTTGCTCTACGCGTTTGGCATCAAGCTGGGCTGGTTGCCGGTGGTGGGTTACGTGTCGTTCGGCCAGTCGCCGTGGCAGGCCTTGAGTTTCATCGTGCTGCCGATTGTCACCCTGACCCTGGTGGAACTGGGCGCAATCACCCGCATGGCGCGGGCCAGTGCGATTGAAGTGTTGCGCCTGGAATACATCACCCACGCCCGGGCCAAAGGCCTGTCGGAGCGCGCGGTGCTGTGGCGCCATGCGCTGCGTAACTCGTTTGCCCCCACGCTGACCCTGATCGGGCTGATCCTGGGCAACCTGCTCAGCGGCATCGCGGTGCTCGAAACCGTGTTCACCCTGCCGGGCATCGGCCGCCTGATGGTCGACGCCATCTACGCCCGGGACTACCCGGTGCTGCAAGGCTGCCTGTTGCTGGTGACCTTTGTTTATGTGTTGGTCAACCTGTTGGTCGACCTCTTGTACCCGCTCTTCGACCCTAGGGTTAAGTTATGAATAAGCCTCAATCTGCGCAGGCCGGGGTGCTGTTGCCAGCCCCGGCGCAGGCCCCGAGGGCCTGGCGTGTGCCACCGTTGAACGCGCTGATCGGCGCGACCCTGCTGGCGTTGCTGTTGATCATGGCCTTGCTGGGCCTGGTGTGGACACCCCATGACCCGCTCGCCCTGAACCTGATGGCGCGCTTGCAGGCGCCGACCGCCGCGCACTGGCTGGGCACTGATGAATACGGTCGCGATGTGCTGAGCCGCCTGATGATCGGCGCGCACACCAGCCTGTGGGTGAGTGTGTTGACCGTGAGCATGGCGATTGTCGCCGGTACGTTTCTGGGCCTGTTGGCCGGGTTCCTGCGGGGCTGGGTCGACCGTGGCCTGATGATGATCAACGACGCCTTGCTGGCGTTCCCCGGCATCCTGTTGGCGCTGGGCCTGATGGCAATCATTGGCCCGAGCCTGTACGGCATCGTGTTTGCCCTGAGCCTGGCCTATACGCCGTCGGTGGTGCGGGTGGTGCGCGGCACGGTGCTGTCGCTGCGTGAAAAGGAGTTTGTGGAAGCCTCCCGGGTGATCGGCAACTCCGAGCTGTACACCATGCTGCGGCACATCGCGCCCAACTGTGTGGCACCGGTGTGTGTGCTGGCCACCAGCATGTTCGGGTGGGCGATCCTGGCCGAAAGCTCGCTGAGCTTCCTGGGCCTGGGCGTACCGCCGCCCGCCGCGACCTGGGGCAATATGCTGGCCGCGAGCCGTCCGTATATCGCCACGGCCAGTTGGCTGGGGCTGTTTCCCGGTGTCTGCATCGCCATGGCGTTGCTGGCGTTCAACCTGTGTGGTGACGCGTTGCGTGACCGTCTTGATCCACGGATGAGTAAATGAGCATGACTGACGTTTTGCTGGCAGTCGATCAGTTAAAAATCCGCGTGGGCAGCCACGGCCCCTTGGCGGTCAACGACCTGAGCTTCACCATCGCACCGGGCGAAATCGTCGCGCTGGTGGGGGAGTCGGGCAGCGGCAAGACCATGGCCGCGCGCGCCGCCATCGGCCTGTTGCCACCGCCGCTGGAGCATTGCGGCGGGCAGGTGCGCTTTCAGGGCCATGACCTGAACAGCCTCACTCCGGAGCAATTGCGCCACTTGCGCGGGGCCAAGATCGGCATGGTGTTCCAGGAACCCATGGTGTCGTTGAACCCCTCGATGACCATCGGCGAGCAAATGGCCGAGGGCCTGCGCCTGCACACTCAATTCACCGAGGCGCAGATCCGCGAGCGCAGCCTGGAGATGCTCGGGCACATCGGTATCAAGGACGGCGAGCGTTGCCTCTCGTCCTACCCGCACCAGTTCTCCGGTGGCATGCGCCAACGCATCATGCTGGCCTCGGTGATGCTGCTGCGCCCGGCGTTGCTGATTGCCGACGAGCCCACCACGGCGCTCGATTGCCTGGCGCAACTGGACGTGCTGAAACTGATGCTGGAGCTGACCCGTGAGCAGGGCACGGCTATTTTGTTCATCAGCCACGACCTGTCGTTGGTGGCCCGTTACGCCCACAAAGTGGTGGTCATGCGTGAAGGTCGCGCGGTGGAGCAGGGCAGCATCGAGCAGATTCTGCTGGCGCCCAAGGCCGAGTACACCCGCCAGTTGCTGGAGGCGCTGCCACGTCGCGGCACCTTGCCAGCGTTGCCGGCCGCCGACCGGCCACTGTTGACGGTCAAGGACGTGTGCATCGAACACCCCGGCCCGCGCAACCTGTGGGGGCGCACCGAACTCAAGCGGGTGGTGCACTCGGCTAACCTGAGCATCGCACCGGGTGAAACCCTGGCGCTGGTGGGCGGCAGCGGCTCGGGCAAAACCACCCTGGGCCGGGCGATTGTGGGCCTGAACACCCCGTGCAGCGGCGCCATCGAATTTGAAGGCGTGGACATTCTCAAGGCAGGCAACCGTGAGCATCGCCTGCAATGCCAGATGATTTTCCAGGACCCGTATTCGTCCCTCGACCCGCGCATGAAAATCGGTGAAATCCTCGCCGAACCCCTGCGCCATGTGCCCGGCATGAGCGCCGCGCAAAAACGTGAGCGGGTGGCCAAGACCCTGGTGGACATCGGCCTGGCCGAGCAGTTTGTCGATCGCTTCCCGCACCAGTTGTCCGGTGGCCAGCGCCAGCGTGTCGCCATTGGCCGTGCGTTGGTGCGCCACCCGCGCCTGGTGATCGCCGACGAGCCGATCTCGGCCTTGGACATGACCATCCAGAAGCAAATCCTGGAGCTGTTCGAGCGCCTGCAGGCGCAGTACGGCTTTGCCTGCCTGTTCATCTCCCACGACTTGGCGGCGGTGGAGCGCATCGCCCACCGGGTGGCGGTGATGAGCGAGGGCAAGGTGGTGGAAATGGGCCCCCGCGAGGCCATCTTCGACCAGCCGCAACACCCTTACACCCGCAAGTTGCTGGCCGCCGCCAGCCCGTTGGAGAAGCTTGAAAACGGTGGTTACCGCATCCGCCAGGGCCCCGTACCGCTAGCGCTGTAAACCAGGGCTGAGTTCACCGCCGCGCAAATCCAGGATTTGCGCGAACGGCGAAGCCATGCCCGAAGCACAACAAAAAAACCAAAAACCCCCACACTGCCAGGAGCCAAAAAAATGAAAAAATCCCTGACTCAACTCATCACCGGCGTCGGCGTTGTCAGCAGCGGGATCCTCCCGTCGCTGGCCCACGCCGATTTCATCAAGGACAGCAGCGGTACGCTGGACTTGAAGAACTACTACTTCAACCGCGATTACCGCGAGAACGCCTCGCAGTCGATGCGGGCGGAGTGGGCCCAGGGCTTTATCCTGGGGATCAAGTCCGGTTTTACCGAAGGCACCGTGGGTTTCGGGCTGGACTTGACCGGCATGCTCGGCGTGAAACTGGACTCCAGCCCGGGCCTCTCCGGCACCGGTCTGTTGCAGCGTGACAGCGACAAGCGCGCCTCCGACGACTATTCCAAACTGGGCGTGACCGCCAAGGCGCGGTTCGGCAAGAGCGAGCTGCGGGTGGGCTACCTGGTGCCGGACCTGCCGGTGCTGCAACCCAACACCAGCCGTTTGTTCCCGCAGTCGTTCAGCGGTACGCAACTGGTGTCCAACGACATCAGTAACCTCAAGATCAGCCTCGGCCAGCTCGACCAGGCCAAGGACCGCGACTCCACCAACTACGAAGACATGAAGCTCACCACCGTGAGCAAGGTCTACAAAAGCACAGCCCTGAGTGACAAGTTCCGCTTTGCCGGGGGCGACTATTCGCTGACCCCCAACACCCTGGTCAGCTACCACTTTGCGGCGCTGGACAGCATTTACCAGCAGCAATTTGCCGGCCTCAAAAACAGCTTCGGCCTGGGCCCGGGCACGTTGAAAACCGACCTGCGCTACTTCACCTCCGACAAGGACGGTGCGGGCCTGGCAGGCAAGGTGGACAACAGCGCGCTCAGCACCCGTTTCACCTACGTCTATGGCGGCCACAGCATCGGCGGCGGCTATCAGCGCCAGTACGGCACCACGCCGTTCACTTACCTGGACGGGTCCATCACGTACCTGTTTACCGAGTATCAGTTCAGCAACTTCACCCAGACCCGCGAGCGTGCCTGGCATGCGCGCTACGACTACAACTTTGCCGACATGGGCCTGCCGGGCCTGTTGTTTGGCATCAAGTACGCCAAGGGTGATTCGGCCGAAGTGCTCGGTTTCAACCGCGAGGGCCGCGAGTGGGAGCGCGACCTGGACATCGGCTACGTGGTGCAGAACGGCCCGTTCAAGGGGGTGTCGATGCGCTGGCGCAACGCGATGAGCAAAGGCAACTACTTCAACGACGTTAACGAGAACCGCGTGTTGCTGGGCTACACCCTGGCGCTCTGGTAGTGGTGTGAGGGGGAGGGGGCTGATCGGATTTCAAGATCGAGATAGCCCCTTCCGCCCTTACAGGCGATCACGCAGTCTCGTTACTATTTTCCCCAAGGTTTTTCACTCGAATATCGAGACTTTCGTTTTATGAAACTTAATCAACACCCCTTGCTGCAAGCGACACAAGGCACTCACCGGCACGTGGACAGCGAGCATTACGGCGTCGTGGCTTGTGGTCGGAAAATTTATATCCAGGCGGCGCTGCATGCCGACGAAACCCCGGCCATGCTGGTGGCCGCGCAACTGCGCCAACAGCTGGTGACGCTGGAAAATGCCGGGCGCCTCAATGTCGAGGTGGTGCTGGTGGCAGTGGCCAACCCGGCGGGCCTTGGGCAATACATCATGGGCGCGCCCAGCGGGCGTTTCGAGTTGGGCAGCGGGCGCAACTACAACCGGGGGTTCCCGGTGCCGGTCCAGGACATCGCCCGCAAGGTGGAGCACCTGCTGGGTCAGGACATCAACGCCAACCGCGAACTGATCCGCCAGGCCTGGGGCGAATGCCTGCGAGCCGCGCAGCCGATGGACGAGTACCAGTCGCTGCAACAGACCCTGATGCTGTTGGCCCACGATGCCGACATCGTGCTGGACCTGCACTGCTCGCGCGAAGCGGCGATGCACATCTACACCGGCGAAGCGGTATGGCCCACGGTCGAACCGTTGGCGCGCTACATCGGCGCCGAGGCCTCGTTGCTGGCCACCGACTCCCAGGCCAACTCGTTCGACGAGGCGCTGTACCTGCTGTGGGTCAACCTGCGCGAACATTTCGGCGAGCGTTTCCCGATTCCCGACAGCAGCGTGTCCGTGACCGTCGAGCACCGGGGCCAGCGCGACGTGTCGTATGAGTTGGCCAACCATGACGCCACCGCGATCATCGACTACCTCACCTACCTGGGCGCCGTCGAAGGCCTGCCAAGGTCCTTGCCGCCCCTGCGCAGCCCGGCGACGCCGTTGGCGGGCAGCGAGCAATTTTATGCGCCCAGCGCCGGGGTGTTGGTGCACCGCGCAGCGGTGGGCAGCCGGATCGAACCCGGGCAGGCGCTGTTCGACATCGTCGACCCGCACAGCGGCAAGACCACCACGGTCAGCAGCACCAACAGCGGGGTGTTCTACATGCGCCGCGATGTGCGTTTCGTAAAACCTGGCGACCCCCTCGGGCGGGTCAGTGGCGCGACACCGATTCGCAGCGGCAAGTTGCTCAGCGCTTGAGTTCACGGCGTTGAAACCCGCTTTCACCTTTGCATCTTTGTTTTCTTGAATTTATCTGGCAGGTCATCCCATGCATTCCAACCCGGCAATCACCCTTGAACACCAATTTTGCGCCCACAACTATTCGCCGCTGCCGGTGGTGATCGTCAAGGGCGAGGGCGCCTGGGCCATTGGCGATGACGGCAAGCGTTACCTGGACATGATGTCGGCCTACTCGGCGGTCAGCCATGGCCATGTGCACCCGCGCCTCCGCACCGCCGCCGTGGCGCAGATCGACAAGATCAGCGTGATTTCCCGCGCGTTTTACAGCGAGCCGCTGGGCAATTTCCTCAAGGCCCTCTGCCGCATCAGCGGCTTCGATTCGGCGCTGCCGATGAATAGCGGCGCTGAAGCCGTGGAAACCGCGATCAAGGCCGCCCGCCGCTGGGGTTACCGGGTCAAGGGCATTGCGGCTGACCAGGCCAAAATCGTGGTGGCCGACAACAACTTCCACGGCCGTACCTCGACCATCGTCGGCTTCTCGTCCGAGCCGTCCTACCGCGCCGATTTCGGCCCGTTCTGCAACGGCTTCACCGAAGCGCGTTTTGGCGACATCGAGAGTTTTCGCCAGGCGATCACCGCCGACACCTGCGCGGTGCTGATCGAACCGATCCAGGGCGAGGCCGGGATTCGCGTACCGCCGGCCGGTTTCCTGCGCGAGTTGCGCCAGCTGTGCGATGAAACCAACACCTTGCTGATTCTTGATGAGATCCAGTCGGGCCTTGGCCGCACCGGCAAGTGGTTCGCCTTCCAGCACGAGGGCATCCGCCCCGATGCGGTGATTCTGGGCAAGGCACTGGGCGGCGGGATCATGCCGGTGTCGGCGTTCGTGGCCGACCACACGGTCATGGACCTGTTCGACGCAGGCAGCCACGGCTCGACGTTTGGCGGCAACCCGCTGGCCGCGGCGGTCGGCCTGGAAGCCTTGCTGGTGCTGGAAGAAGAAGGGTTGATCGACAACAGCGCGACGCTTGGGCACTACCTGGTAGAGCGCCTGCACGCGCTGAACTCACCGGCCATCCGCGAGATTCGCGGGCGGGGTTTGTGGGTGGGCGTGGAGCTGGACCGCGATGCCCGCCCGATCTGCGAAGCCCTGATGGCCGAAGGCTTGCTGACCAAGGAAACCCACGAAAACGTGCTGCGCATCGCACCGCCGCTGTCCATCACCCGTGAGGAGCTGGACTGGGGCCTTGAGCGCATCGAGCGGGTGTTCAAGCAGCTATGAGCGACCTGATCAGCCACCTGGACATCGACGGGCAGCGCTTCGCCTATATCGACCTGCACAAACTGCTGGCCCCGGCGCAGTTGCAACGCTTGCCGTACTCGGTGCGTATCCTCCTGGAAAACATCGCCCGCTGCGCCCCGGCGTCCTTGCCGACGGTGTTGGCGCGGGCGCTCGGCGAGGGCCTGGACTGCGAGGTGCCGTTCCAGCCCAACCGGCTGATGTTCCATGACACCACCTGCCTGCCAGCCCTGGCCGATTTTGCTGGCATGCGTGATGTGGTGGCGGAGCTGGGCGGTGACCCGCGCGCGGTCAACCCGGCGATCCCGGCGGTGCTCACCATCGACCATTCGGTGATCGTCGAGCACTACGCCGAGGCGGGCGCGGTGGAAGCCAACCTGGACATCGACTTTCGCCGCAACAGCGAGCGCTATCGCTTTATCAAGTGGGCCCAGGCCAGCCTCGACAACTTCAAGGTGATCCCGCCGGGCACCGGCATCATCCACCAGATGAACATGGAAGCGGTGGCGCAGGTGGTGTGGGAAAGCCCGGCGCGTGACGGCCATGTGCTGTTGCACCCCGACTGCATGGTCGCCACCGACAGCCACACGCCGATGATCAACGCCATTGGTGTGTTGGGCTGGGGCGTGGGCGGCCTGGAAGGGCAGGCCGCGATGCTGGGCGAGCCGGTGCCGATCCCGTTCCCGCAGGTGGTGGGGATTCGGGTGACCAACGCCCTGCGTGACGGCGTGACCGCCACCGACCTGGCGCTGACAGTAACCGAGGTGCTGCGCCAGCGCAGCATGGTCGGCAAGTTCGTCGAGTTTACCGGGCCGGGGCTGGCGTCCTTGAGTTGGGCGGCGCGCGGTACGGTGGCAAACATGGCGCCGGAGTACGGGGCCACGGTGGTGTTTTTCCCGTTTGACGACGAAACCCAGGCGTACCTGCACTTGAGTGCGCGCCCCGCCGCGTTGATCGCCAAGGCCTCGGCCTACATGAGCGCGCAGTCGCTGTGGCGCCAGCCGCACGACCCGCAGCCGCAGTTTGATGAGCTGATCGAACTGGACCTGGCGGCCATCGAACCCAGTGTGGCCGGGCCGCATCAGCCGCATCAGCGCCAGTCGCTGGCGCAGGCGGGCGCCTCGTTCCAGCAGCAGATCACCCAGGAGCGGGAGGCGTTTTTCGAGCCCTCGTTCGGGGTGCCGATCAGCCACGGCGCGGTGGTGATGTCCGCCATTACCAGTTGCACCAACACCGCCAACCCCGCGCAAATGATCCAGGCCGGGCTGTTTGCCCGCAACGCCCGCGCCCGAGGCGTGACGCGCAAGCCGTGGGTCAAGACGTCGTTGTCTCCCGGCTCGCGCGTGGTGGCGGACTACCTGGCTGAGGCCAACCTGCTGGATGATTTTGCCGCCCTGGGGTTTGACCTGGCAGGGTTTGGCTGCATGACCTGCATCGGCAACTCCGGCAGCCTGGAACGCCATGTGGAGGCCTTTGCCGAACAGGGGCTCAAGGGCGTGGTGGTGTTGTCGGGCAACCGCAATTTTGAAGGCCGCGTCAACCCCAAGGTGCCCGCCGGTTACCTGGCGTCGCCCGCGCTGTGCGTGGCGTATGCGATTGCCGGCAGCATCGACATCGACCTGTCCAGCCAGCCACTGGCGATCGACGCCCACGGCTTGCCGGTGTACCTGCATGAACTGATGCCCAGCGAAGCCGACGTGGCCGCGCAGGTGGCGCAGGTGGTGCGCCCGCCGTTGTTCCGCGCGCGCCAGGACAGCCTCTGGCAAGGCACGCATCACTGGCAGGCGCTGGACGCCGACGCCAGCGTGCAGTTCCCGTGGCTGGCGCACTCCACGTACCTGCGCCGTCCGCAGTACCTGGCCGGGATCGCGCCCGAGCCCGCCGGTGCGCTGTCGCTGCGCGACGCCCGTGCCCTGGTGGTGCTGGGTGACAACGTGACCACCGACCACATCTCGCCCGCTGGCACCATCCCCGCCGAAAGCCTGGCCGGGCACTGGTTGCGCGAGCGTGGTGAGGCGCTGGCCGACCTCAACCAGTACTCGACACGGCGCAGTAACCACGAAGTGATGGTGCGCGGCGCCTTTACCAACCCGCGCCTGAACAACCTGCTGACGCCCGACCAGCCGCCGCGCCAGGGCGTGTGGGCCTGGACCGCCGACCGTCGCGACTACCAGCCGCTGTACGTGGCGGCGCAGACCTATGCTGGCACGCCCACGGTGCTGTTTGCCGGGATCAACTACGGCGCAGGCTCCAGCCGCGACTGGGCGGCCAAAGTGCTGAGCCTGTTAGGCATCAAGGCGGTGGTGGCGCGCAGTATCGAGCGTATCCACCGCAGCAACCTGATCGGCATGGGGGTGTTGCCGCTGGTGTTCACGGCGGGCGGGACGGTGCAAGACCTGGCGCTGGACGGTCACGAGACACTGACGTTCCTGGGCCTGGACCGGCTCAAGGTCGGCGAAAACCCGATCACCCTGCACATCGACCGCGCCAACGGTGACACCTCTAGCACGGTCTTGAGCTTGCGGCTCGACTCTGAACAAGAGCTTGGCTACCTTGTGCACGGCGGCGTCTTGCCCTTTGTCGTGCGCAAGACCGTGCACCGGACCCGTCCAGGAGCGATTGATGATTGACCCTCAGGTACTTGAACAACTGGCCCCCGGCGGCGTACTGCGCGCCGCGATCAACTTCGGCAACCCGGTACTCGCGCAGAAGGGTGACGACGGCGCGCCGCAAGGCGTGTCGGTGGTGTTGGCCAGGGCCTTGGCCGAGGCCCTGGGCGCAGACCTCGAACTGGTCACGTATGAGGCGGCGGGCAAGGTGTTCGCCGCCTTGCCCGACGACGCCTGGCGCGTGGCGTTTTTGGCCATCGAGCCGGTGCGCGAGCGGGAGATTGCGTTCAGCGCCCCCTACGTGATCATCAAGGGCACCTGCCTGGTGCCAGCGGCTTCGGCCCTGACCCAGGTCGAGCAACTGGACGCCCCCGGCCTGCGCATTGGCGTGGGGCAGGGCGCGGCCTACGACCTGTACCTGAGCCGCACGCTGCAGCACGCTGAACTGGTGCGCGCATCGACATCGGCGGGGGCGGTGGACCTGTTTATCGAACAGGGCCTGGACGCGGCGGCAGGCGTGCGCGATTACCTGCACACCCGGCTCGATGCGCGCTGGCGCCTCTTGGAGGATGACTTCATGACCATCCGCCAGGCCGTGGCGGTGCCGGTGGCGCACGCAGCCGCTGCCGCGTTCGTCAAATCCTTTGTCGAACGGTGCAAGGCAGAGGGCTTGGTCAAACAGGCGCTGGTGGCCGGTGGGCAAAGCGCGGAACTGGCGGCGCCTTAGAGGCGGCGTACAAACGAGCTGACGATTTGCCGGGTGGCCTGGGTGGTGTCCAGGCTTTCCATGCTGCGGTAGGGGTGCCATTGGCACGCCACGATTTCGTTGCGGGGGCGGGCCTGCTCAATATCCACCACCGAGGCCTCGAAGACGTGGTGCACGGTGTCGCCGCTCTTCAATTCCTGTAAGTACAGCAAACCGTCCACATTCAACCCGGTTTCTTCCTCCAGTTCCCGCGCCGCCGCCCCGACGGCGCGTTCGTGTTGTTCGACCTTGCCACCCGGCAATACCCATTTTGATCTGGCCTTGCGCACGAACAGCAAGTGCCCGTTCCGTTCGCAAATGACCGTTGCCCGTATTTTCATGCTGGTTGCCCTTGGGAATTGGTCGTCATAAAACTGTAATGCAATTGTCATGCGCAGTCTCTAGCGGGCAGGGTGGAGGGCCTCCCGGAAAACGTCGATACTGCCCGCTTGGCAAACCACACGGGTCAGGAGAGGCAGATGAGCACGGTACGTTGGGGCATGATCGGCTGTGGCGATGTGACGGAACGCAAGAGCGGGCCAGCCTTTTACAAGGTGCCGGGTTCGGCGCTGGTGGCCGTGATGGGGCGGCGCGAGGCGGCCGTGCGCGATTATGCGGCGCGTCACGGTATTGCGCGTTACTACACCGACGCCCAGGCGCTGATCGATGACCCGGAGGTGGACGCGGTCTACATCGCCACACCGCCCGACAGCCACTTGGCCTACAGCCTGTTGGTGGCCGCGGCGGGCAAGCATTGCTGCGTCGAGAAGCCCATGGCGCTCAATGCCGAGCAAAGCGCGTTGATGCAACGTACCTTTGAACAGGCCGGGCTGCACCTGTTTGTCGCGTATTACCGGCGTTCCCTGCCGCGCTTCC
The DNA here is from genome assembly GCF_054071325.1 of Pseudomonas sp. SDO5215_S409. Classification (NCBI taxonomy): domain Bacteria; kingdom Pseudomonadati; phylum Pseudomonadota; class Gammaproteobacteria; order Pseudomonadales; family Pseudomonadaceae; genus Pseudomonas; species Pseudomonas sp. SDO5215_S409. The sequence continues at coordinate 29,278 of NZ_JBSVWN010000049.1, forward strand.
AGGCCGTGCGCGACTGGTTGCAGGCGGGGCGTATCGGGGAGTTACGCCAGTTGACCTGGCACTTGTGCAAACCCGCCTCGGTGAATGACGAGCGCAGCGGTAACTGGCGTACCGACCCGCAGGTGGCCGGTGGCGGCTATTTTGCCGACCTGGCCAGCCACGGCTTTGACCTGTTCCAGTACCTGGCCGGGGACATCGTGGACGTGGCCGGTTTCACCGCACGCCAGGCCGGGCGTTATGCCGCCGAGGACGCCGTGACCGCCAGTTGGCGCTTTACCTCGGGCGCGCTGGGCACGGGCTGCTGGAATTTTGTTGCCGACCGGCGTGAAGACCGTGTCTGCCTGATCGGCAGTGAGGGCCGCATCACGTTTTCGGTGTTCGACGAGGCGCCGTTGCAGCTTGAAGGGGTCTTTAATGAAACGCGGGAGGTGGCCAACCCGGACCCTATCCAGTGGCACCACGTGGCGGCGATGAATGCGCACATTCGCGGCGAGCGCGAGCACCCGGCGCTGGCGAGCGAGGCGCTGAAAACCGACCGCATTCTGGACCGGATACTACAGCGCACCCCAGGCCACACAGGCAACGCCTGTTGAGCTTTCGCCCGGGCAGCGCTGCTTTATAGGCTTTGAGCCGCGCCGGTGTGGGCCAACACTGAGCACTCACTTTTTTCAAGGAACTGACGGATGAAACGTAAAGCAACCGGACTTGCACTGTGGCTGCTGCTTGCGGCCACCAACGTTGCCACGGCGGCCCCCAGGGCGCAGGGGCAGGCGGGGGAATTTGATTTTTATGTGCTGTCGTTATCCTGGTCGCCCACGTATTGCCTGACCAACCCCGGCGACCAACAGTGCTCGGGCAAGGGCTACGGCTTTGTGCTGCACGGGCTCTGGCCGCAATACGCCCGGGGCGGCTGGCCGGCCTCCTGTGCGCCGCAGTCGCGGTTGACCCCGGCCGAGGTGGCCAAGGGCATGACGCTGTTTGTCACCGAAAAACTGCTGCGCCACGAGTGGGCCAAACACGGCACTTGCAGCGGGCTTGCGGCGTCGGTGTACCTGGACAAGACCGATGCGGCGCTGGGCCAAGTCAAACTGCCGGAGCAACTGCAGCCGCTGAATGCGCCGACGTATTTGCAGGCGCGGGAGATCGAGGACTTGTTTCGCCAGAGCAACCCGGGCATGGGCGATCATGGGATGGCGGTGGTGTGCAAGGGGCCGCAGTTGTCGGAGGTCAGGGTATGTTTGACTAAGGACCTGCAGTTTGCTGGCTGCCCGCGCAGTGTGAAGACCCAGTGCCGTGGTGCCGAGGTGCGCATCCCGACTCAGCGGTAAAGGGCCTCCGACTAGCGGCCATTGTCAGAAATTTCCCACAGGAGTACAAATGTACTCCATGACTATTCTGACGCCCCGCCGTACCGCCATCCTGACCTTCATCCGTGATCGAATCGCGCAGCAAGGTCAGTCTCCCAGCCTCGCCGAGATCGCCGAGGCGTTTGGCTTTGCCTCGCGCAGCGTGGCCCGCAAGCATGTGGTGGCGCTGACCGAAGGCGGTTTTATCGAGGTCAACCCCCACCAGGCGCGGGGCATTCGTTTGCTCAACCAACCCGCCCGGCCGCAATGGCTCGACATTCCGGTGCTGGGCCGGGTGGCGGCCGGGGCGCCGATCGGGGCCGATGCCGAGGTGCACAACCGCTTGATGCTTGACCCGGCGATGTTTGCCCGGGTGCCGGACTATTTGCTGCGGGTGCAGGGCGACTCGATGATCGAGGACGGCATCCTCGACGGCGACCTCGTCGGGGTGCGCCGCAGCGCCGAGGCCCTCAATGGCCAGATCGTGGTGGCGCGCCTGGACGGTGAGGTCACCATCAAGCGTTTCGAGCGCACGGGCGAGCGTGTGCGCCTGTTGCCGCGCAACCCTGCGTATCAACCCATCGAGGTGCGGGCCGACCAGGACCTGGCCATCGAAGGGGTGTTCTGTGGCCTGGTGAGGCAAGGGTGATGGGGGCCGTGGTAGCACTGGACTCGCTGTTCAACGGCGGCCGCGTGTGGAAGGGTCGGCCCGCCGCGCCGCCGTCCAGCCCTCACCCGACGGGCCTCAAGGCACTGGACGCGGTGTTGCCCACGGGCGGCTGGCCATCAGCGGCCTTGAGCGAGATCCTCATGGCAAAGGAGGGGGTGGGCGAGTTGCAACTGGTGTGGCCGACGCTGGCGCGCTTGTCGGCCGCCGGGGAGCGGATCGTGCTGGTGGCGCCGCCCTACACGCCATACCCCCACGCCTGGCACAACGCCGGGGTGGATATGCGCCAGCTCTCGATCATCCAGGCCGGTGAGCGCGACGCCCTGTGGGCGGTAGAGCAATGCCTGCGTTCAGGCAGTTGCGGGGCGGTGCTGTGCTGGCCGCACAAGGCCGATGACCGGGCCTTGCGCCGCTTGCAGGTGGCGGCCGAAACCGGCCAGACCCTGGCGTTTGCCTGGCGCGCCTTGAGCGAAGCGATCAACCCGTCGCCCGCCGCATTGCGCCTGAGTGTAGAGGCCAATCCGGCCCGGGTGCAGGTGCTCAAGTGCCGGGGCGGCCTGGCCCATCCGACGCCGATTGCCCTGGCGAACGGGCACTGAGGTTGCGATGCGCTGGGCTTGTATCGTGTTTCCGCAATTGGCGCTGGACGGCGTGCTGCGCCTGCGCGCCGAGCCTGCGCAGCCGCTGGCCCTGCTGACGGGCACCCCGCAGCGGCGTGTGCTGCAAACCGTCAATGAAGCGGCGCGCCAACTCGGCCTGCGCCCGGGGCAATCGCTGACGGCCGCCCATGCCCTGACCAAAGCGTTTGCCTGCGCCGAATACGACCCGGCACAGATCGAGCGCTGGCAGCAGTTTCTGGCGGCCTGGGCATACCGCTTCAGTTCCCAGGTCAGCGTGTTTTACCCACGGGCCTTGCTCTTTGAGATCGAGTCCAGCCTAAGCCTGTTCGGGCCCTGGCCGCAGTTCGAGGCGCGCTTGCGCCAGGAACTGACAGACCTGGGCTTTCGTCATCGCCTGGTGGCTGCGCCCAACCCGGCGGCGGCGCGGGTGCTGGCCAATGTCTACGATGGCCTGGCCGTGGCCGACGAGCAAAGCCTGGCGCGAGCCCTGGCCTCACTCCCCATCGACCGCATCGGCCTGGACCCGCAGGCCGCGACCGCCTTGTCACGCATGGGCCTGCGCACCCTGGACCAGGTGCAGGCGTTGCCCCGGCACACCCTGGCCCGGCGTTTCGACGCGGCGTTGCTCAAGCAGTTGGATGCGCTGAGCGGCCAGCGCCCCCTGGCCCTGGCCTTTTACCAGCCGCCGGACCGTTTCGATACACGCATCGAATTGAATTTTGACGTGCAGTCCCACCAGGCCCTGCTGTTTCCATTGCGCCGCCTCACCGCCGACCTGGCCGCCTTTTTGTGTGGCCGCGACAGTGGCGTGCAGCGCTTTGACCTGCACCTGGAACACGCCACCGAACCGCACACGCTGATCAAGGTCGGCCTGCTCAGTGCCGAGCGCGACCCGGCCATGCTGTTTGAATTGGCCCGTGGCCGCCTGGAGCAGGTGCAGGTCACCTCGCCCGTGCGTGGCGTTCGCCTGGTGGCCCAGGACCTGCCGGTGTTCGTGCCCCAGCGCCAGGACCTGTTCGACGAGCGCCCGCACCAAAGCCTGCCGTGGGAGCAACTGCGCGAACGCTTGCGCGCCCGCCTGGGGGACGAGGCCGTGCAGGGCCTGCGCTTTCACGCCGACCACCGCCCTGAATGTGCCTGGCAACCCGGCAGCGACGTGCGCGGCGCACAGCCCTTGAGCCCGGTGCAGCGCCCGGGCTGGCTGCTCAAGGCGCCCACGCTGTTGCCCGAGCACGGCATTGAGGTGCTGAGGGGGCCGGAGCGCATCGAGTCGGGCTGGTGGGACGGCGCCGACATCCGCCGCGATTACTACCTGATCCGCACCCGCACCGGCCAGCAGGGCTGGGCCTACCGCCGCGTGGGCGAGGGCAGCGGCCTGTGGTTGCAAGGCTGGTTCGCATGAGCAGCGGGTATGCCGAGTTGCACTGCCTGTCCAACTTCAGTTTCCAGCGCGGTGCCTCCAGTGCCCGCGAGCTGTTCGAGCGGGCGCGCCAGCAGGGCTACCAGGCGCTGGCGATCACGGACGAGTGCACCCTGGCCGGTATCGTGCGGGCCTGGCAGGCGGCCAAGGCGGTGGAGCTGGCGTTGATTATCGGCAGCGAAATGCACCTCGAAAACGGCCTCAAGCTGGTGCTGCTGGTGGAGAACCTGGAGGGCTACCAGCACCTGTGCCGCCTGATCACCGTGGCGCGTCGCCGTGCAGAAAAAGGCCGCTATCGCTTGTTGCAAGAAGACTTCAGCGCGCCATTGCCGGGGTTGCTGGCGCTCTGGGTGGCGCAGGCGTCGGACACCCAGGCCTCTATCCAGTGGTTGCGCCACATCTTTGCCGGGCGCCTGTGGCTGGCGGTGCAGTTGCATTGTGGCCAGGACGACGCCCGTACGCTCGAGCAGTGCCTGAGCCTGGCCGCCCGCCTGGACATCCCGGCGGTGGCCTGCGGCGATGTGCACATGCATGTGCGGGGGCGGCGCGCCCTGCAAGACACCATGACCGCCATCCGCCACCACGTGCCGGTGGCCGAAGCCGGTGAGCGCCTGCACCCCAATGGCGAGCGCCACTTGCGCAGCCTCGAGGCCTTGCAGGCCCTGTACCCGCCCGCGTTGCTCGAACAAAGCCTGGTGATCGCCCGGCGCTGCACCTTCGACCTTGGCCAGCTCAATTACCAATACCCGCGAGAACTGGTGCCCTCAGGGCAAACCCCCGAGTCCTGGCTGCGCACCCTCACCGAACAGGGCATCGCCCGGCGTTGGCCCCAAGGGATCGACGCCAAGACCTTGGCGCAGATCAACCACGAGCTGAAGCTGATCAGCGAGCTGGGTTACGAAAGCTACTTTCTCACCGTGCATGACATCGTGAACTTTGCCCGCAGCCGCTCGATCCTGTGTCAGGGCCGGGGCTCGGCGGCCAACTCGGCAGTGTGTTTTGCACTGGGCATCACCGAGATCAACCCCAGCCTGATGAACACGCTGTTCGAGCGCTTCCTGTCCAAAGAGCGCAACGAGCCGCCGGACATCGACGTGGACTTTGAGCACGAACGCCGCGAAGAGGTGATCCAATACGTGTTCCAGCGCTACGGGCGCACCCGCGCGGCCCTCACGGCGGTGGTCAGCAGTTACCACGGCGCCGGGGCGATACGTGACGTGGCCAAGGCCTTGGGCCTGCCGCCCGACCAGGTCAACGCGCTGGCCGACTGTTGCGGGCGCTGGAGCGATGAGGCGCCGCCCCTGGAGCGGTTGCGCGAAGGGGGCTTTGACCCCGACAGCCCGGTGCTGCGCCGGGTGCTGTGGCTCACCCGGCAACTGATCGGTTTTCCGCGGCACCTGTCCCAGCACCCCGGCGGCTTCGTGATGTCTGAACAACCGCTGGACACCCTGGTGCCGGTGGAAAACGCCGCCATGGCCGAGCGCACCATTATCCAGTGGGACAAGGATGACCTCGACGCCGTGGGCCTGCTCAAAGTGGACGTGCTGGCGCTGGGCATGCTCAGCGCCATCCGCCGCTGCTTTGATCTGCTACGCCGTCACCGTGGGCGGGACCTGAGCCTGGCCACGGTGCCCCAGGAGGATGCGGCCACCTACGCAATGATCAGCAAGGCCGACACCGTGGGTGTGTTCCAGATCGAGTCGCGGGCGCAGATGTCGATGTTGCCCAGGCTCAGGCCGCGCACGTTTTACGACTTGGTGATCGAAGTGGCCATTGTGCGCCCGGGGCCGATTCAGGGCGGCATGGTGCACCCGTACCTGCGACGGCGTAACAACGAAGAAGCCGCCACTTACCCGTCGCCCGAGTTGCACAGCGTGCTCGAGCGCACCCTGGGCATCCCGCTGTTCCAGGAGCAAGTCATGCAGATCGCCATGGTGGCGGCCGACTACAGCCCAGGCGAGGCCGACCAGTTACGCCGCTCCATGGCCGCGTGGAAACGCCACGGTGGCCTGGAGCCGCATCAGGAGCGCCTGCGCAGCGGCATGCTGAAAAACGGCTACACCGAAGCCTTTGCGGCGCAGATTTTTGAGCAGATCAAAGGCTTTGGCAGCTACGGGTTTCCCGAGTCCCACGCCGCCAGTTTCGCGTTGTTGACCTACGCCAGTTGCTGGCTCAAATGCCATGAACCGGCGGCGTTCGCCTGCGCCCTGATCAACAGCTGGCCCATGGGCTTCTACAGCCCCGACCAGATCCTGCAGGATGCCCGCCGGCATCATGTGCAGGTGCGTGCGGTGGACGTACAGGCCAGCGACTGGGATTGCAGCCTGGAGCCTGTCAGCGGCCAGCAGCTGGCCATTCGCCTGGGGCTGCGCATGATCGCAGGCTTTCGCGAAGAAGACGCCCGGCGCATCGAAGCGGCCCGCCAGCGGCGAGCCTTTGTCGACATCGCCGACCTGAGTGAGCGCGCCGCGCTCGATACCCGCGCCCAGGAACTGCTGGCGGACGCCGGTGCCTTGCGCGCCCTGGCTGGCAACCGGCATCGGGCGCGCTGGGCTGTGGCCGGGGTGCAGCGGCAACTGGGGCTGTTCGCCGGGCACGCGGCCCCCGATGAAGCGCCCGTGGCGTTGCCCACACCCAGCGTGGGCGAAGACCTGCACGCCGACTACGCCAGTGTCGGCACCACCCTGGGCCCGCATCCGCTGGCGTTGTTGCGTGATGCCCTGCGCGCCCGGCGCTGTCGCAGCTCCCGCGAACTGCTGGCGGTGGAGCACGGGCGCAATGTGAGCGTGGCGGGGCTGGTGACCGGGCGACAACGGCCGGGCACGGCCAGCGGGGTGACGTTTGTCACGCTGGAGGATGAGTTTGGCAACATCAATGTGGTGGTCTGGCGCGACCTGGCCGAACGCCAGCGTGCGGTGCTGGTGGGGTCGCAACTGCTCAAGGTGGACGGGCGCTGGGAGGCGGTGGGCGAGGTGCGGCACCTGATTGCCGGTCGTCTCAGCGACCTGACCCCGTTGTTATCCGGCATCAGTGTGCGCAGCCGCGACTTTCGCTGAACGGGCCCTTGCTCAAGCGCGTCTGCCTGGGCTATACGCAATGAAACGATCTATGGTTGGTGTGCTCCAAGTTTTTGTCATTGAAAGCGCAAGGCTTTTTCATGCTTCTTCGCACAGAGCTGACTGATGCAATTTTTATCCAATAGCCATGGCTGTGACGGCTGGGGCGGCGACATGGCCCGCAGGATCCGGGCATTCGACTGGGCCGGCACCGAGCTGGGCCCGATCGACCATTGGCCGGTGAGCCTCACCAGCGCGGTGCAGATGCTGCTGGCCTCCCCCCTGCCCATCGTGATGCTGTGGGGCCCGGCGGGCTACATGATCTACAACGATGCCTACTCGGTGTTTGCGGGCGGGCGCCACCCGTACCTGCTGGGCAAGCCGGTGGAACTGGGCTGGCCGGAAGTGGCCGATTTCAACCGCAACGTGGTGGACACCTGCCTGGCGGGGGGCACCTTGTCGTACCGCAACAAAGCCCTGGTACTGCTGCGCAACGGCCAGCCGGAAGACGTGTGGATGGACCTCTTCTACAGCCCCGTGTCCGGCGACGACCAGCGCCCGGCCGGGGTGTTGGCGATTGTGGTGGAAACCACCGAGCTGGTGCAGTCCGAGCGACTGCGCCGCGAATTGACCCACAACCTGGAGCAACGCGTGGCCGCCGAGGTGCAGGCCCGCTCGGCTGCCGAGGAGCAATTGCGCCAATCGCAAAAACTGGAAGCCATCGGCGGCCTCACCGGCGGCGTGGCCCATGACTTCAACAACCTGCTGCAAGTGATCGCGGGCAACCTGCACCTGCTGGCCCGCCACGAACCGGACAACGCACAGGTGCAGCGCCGGGTCAGCGCGGCCATTGCAGCGGTGGAGCGGGGCGCCAAATTGTCATCGCAACTGTTGGCATTTGCCCGGCGCCAGACGCTGTCGCCCGCGGTGTACAACCCGCGGCAAATCTATGACGGCCTGGGGGAGTTGCTGCAACGGGCGTTGGGCGAAACCATCCACATCGATGTGCAACTGGACCAGGACCCCTGGTGCATCCGCGTCGACCGCAACCAGTTGGAAAATGCCGTGCTCAACCTGGCGATCAACGCCCGTGATGCCATGAGGGGCGAGGGCGTGATCCGCATCACGGGCGAAAACATCCTCCTGGGCCCGGATGCGTGCGCCGGTAAAAGTATCAGCCCCGGGGAGTACGTACGCCTGGCGGTGGCCGACACGGGCGCCGGCATGTCACCGCAGGTTCTGGCGCGGGCGTTCGAGCCGTTTTTCACCACTAAGCCCGATGGCCACGGCACCGGCCTTGGGCTGAGCATGGTGTTCGGGTTTGCGCGGCAAAGCGGCGGCCATGTGGAGGTGCACAGCGAGGTGGGCCGCGGCACCGTGGTGCAGCTGTATTTTCCACGCAGCCTGGAGCCGCAAAGCCAGGGCGCGCCGGTCAACCTTGCGTATGAGCCCGGCGGCCAGGAAACCATTCTGGTAGTTGAAGACAACGAAGGCGTGCGAGCGGCCACCGTCGAGTTGCTGGAGCAGTCGGGCTACACGGTGCTGACCGCCGAAGACGGTGACATGGCCATGCTGATGCTGCAAGCGGGCCTGCGCCCCGAGCTGATTTTCACCGACGTGGTCATGCCCGGGCGCGTCAAGAGCACCGGCCTTGCCGAATGGGCCCGCGAGCAGGTGCCGCCGGTGGCGGTGCTGTTCACCTCCGGGCACACCCGCGACATTCTTTCCAGCAACCATTTGCTGAGCCCCGATATTCATTTGCTGAGCAAGCCCTACAGCCCTGAAGCCCTGGCACACCGGGTGCGTCAGGTGCTGACGGCCCGTTGAGCCACTTTCAAGGTTGATCATGACGTTACCCCGCGACACCTCGCCAACACCTTCACGCCCGGGGTTCGTCCGGGTACGCGGCGCCCGGGAACACAACCTGCGCAACGTCGATGTGGACATCCCGCGCGATGCGCTGGTGGTGTTTACCGGCGTGTCAGGGTCGGGCAAGTCTTCACTGGCGTTTTCCACGGTGTACGCCGAGGCCCAGCGGCGCTATTTCGAGTCGGTGGCGCCGTATGCACGGCGGTTGATCGACCAGGTGGGCGTGCCGGATGTGGACGCCATCGAAGGACTGCCGCCCGCCGTGGCCCTGCAACAGCAACGGGGCACGCCCAGCACGCGCTCGTCGGTGGGTAGCGTGACCACCTTGTCGAGCCTGATCCGCATGCTGTATTCACGCGCCGGGCATTATCCGTCGGGCCAGGCGATGCTCTACGCCGAGGACTTTTCGCCCAACCTGCCCCAGGGCGCCTGCCCGCAATGTCATGGCCTGGGCCGGGTGTATGAAGTGACCGAGGCGCTGATGGTGCCCGACCCTTCGTTGACCATTCGCCAGCGCGCGGTGGCGTCCTGGCCGCTGGCCTGGCAGGGGCAAAACCTGCGGGACATCCTGGTGACGCTGGGGTACGACGTGGACATCCCGTGGCGCGACCTGCCCAAAAAGCAGCGCGACTGGATCCTGTTCACCGAAGACACCCCGACCGTGCCGGTGTATGCAGGGTTCACCCCACAACAGACCCGCGAGGCCCTCAAGCGCAAGCAGGAACCCAGTTACCAGGGCACGTTCAGCGGCGCACGGCGCTACATCTTGCACACCTTCAGCCATACCCAGAGTGCGCTGATGAAAAAGCGCGTCTCGCAGTTTATGCAAGGCAGTCCATGCCCGCTGTGCGAAGGCAAGCGGCTGAACCGGGCGGCGTTGTCGGTGACATTTGCCGGGGTCGATATTGGCGAGCTGTCGCAGTTGCCGCTGTTGCAACTGGCCGAGTTACTGCGGCCCGTGGCCGAGGGCCGGGACGACGGGACGCTCTCGGTGGAAAAACGCCTGGCCGCGCAGCGCATCGCCCAGGACTTGCTGGAGCGGGTGAGTGCCCTGACGGCGTTGGGGTTGGGCTACTTGTCGCTGGAGCGCAGCACGCCGACTTTGTCATCGGGCGAGCTGCAGCGCCTGCGCCTGGCCACGCAATTGGGCTCACAGTTGTTTGGCGTGATCTATGTGCTGGACGAGCCGTCGGCAGGGCTGCACCCGGCGGACGGCGAAGCCTTGTACGCCGCCCTCGACCAGCTCAAGGCCGCGGGCAATTCCTTGTTTGTGGTGGAGCACGACCTGGAAAGCATGCGCCGCGCCGACTGGCTGATCGATGTGGGCCCGGCAGCCGGAGAGCAGGGCGGGCAGGTGTTGTACAGCGGGCCGCCGGCCGGGTTGGCCCAGGTCGAGGCGTCCCAAACCCGCACATATTTGTTCGCCGAACAGCGCTCGGCCGCCCGCGAACCACGCCCGGCCAACGGCTGGCTGCGCCTGGAAGGGGTGACGCGTAACAACCTCGACAACCTGAGCGTGGAGTTTCCGTTGGGCTGCTTTAGCGCGGTCACCGGGGTGTCGGGTTCGGGCAAGTCGAGCCTGGTCAGCCAGGCCTTGCTGGAGCTGGTGGGCGCGGCGCTGGGGCGGGTGCCCGAGCAGGAGGACGCGCCTAGCCTTGAAGACGAGGCGCCGCTCACCAGCGGTGGGTGCATCAGCGCCGGGCTGGAGCAGATCCGCCGCCTGGTGCAGGTGGACCAGAAACCGATCGGCCGCACGCCACGCTCCAACCTGGCGACCTACACGGGGCTGTTTGACCACGTACGCAAGCTGTTCGCGGCCACGCCCGCGGCGAAAAAGCGCGGCTACGATGCCGGGCAGTTTTCTTTCAACGTGGCCAAGGGGCGCTGTGCCCAGTGCGAAGGCGAGGGGTTTGTCAGCGTCGAGTTGCTGTTCATGCCCAGCGTGTATGCGCCGTGCCCCACCTGCCATGGCGCGCGGTATAACCCCGAGACCTTGGCGGTGACTTGGCAGGGGTTGACCATCGCCCAGGTGCTGGGGCTGACCGTGGAACAGGCGGTGGCGGTGTTTGCCGAGCAAACGGGTGTGCTGCGCTCGTTGCACGTGCTGCGGGACATCGGCCTGGGTTACCTGCGCCTGGGCCAGCCTGCCACCGAGTTGTCCGGCGGCGAGGCGCAGCGGATCAAATTGGCCACCGAACTGCAACGCACTGCGCGGGGCGCAACCTTGTATGTGCTGGATGAACCGACCACCGGGCTACACCCACAGGACGTGGACCGCCTGTTGAACCAACTGGACCAGTTGGTGGCGGCAGGGCATACGGTGGTCGTGGTGGAACATGACATGCGCGTGGTGGCGCAAAGCGACTGGGTCATCGACATCGGCCCGGGGGCGGGCGACCGGGGCGGCAAGGTGGTCGCCAGCGGAACCCCGCAGGCCGTGGCCAACAGCAAGCACAGCCGCACGGCTGCGTTTCTCTCGCGGGAACTGGCTAGCCAGCATTCACGAGGCTAAGGCCGCTCAGTTGCGCCGACCCAGCAACAAGCCCACCACCAGCCCGAAACCTGCCGAGATGGCCACGGTCTGCCAGGGATGGCCGCCGATATAGGTTTCGGTGGCGTCCACCACGGGTTTGCTGCGCTCGCGTACGTTGGACACCGAATCCAGCGCTTGCTTGAGCTTGAGCGCCACCTGTTCACGCAGGGTTTCGCCTTCTTCGCCCACCAGCGAGGCGCTGCTTTTGAGCAGTTTGTCGGACTCTTCGATCAGCGCCTGAAGCTCGCTGAAGGCCTGGTCCTTGATTTGTTCTTCGACAGCTTGCACGGCAGATTTACGGGCCATTGGGTAACTCCTTGTGGGTGAATGTGACGATGAACAATGGAGTGTCGGGCGGGGGCAAAAGTTGCAGCTTTTTTTATGGGGGCGTAGGCCCCAGCGAAATCCACGTCAAGAAAACACGGCCTACAGTGTAAGATGTCACCCATTTTGTGCAGCAGGTACGTCACCATGAGCTTCAATCTGGCCAACAAGACTCTTGCCGAGCGCGCGGCGGTGGAAGATGAAAAGTCCCGTCTCTACGAGTTGTGGCAGACCAACCTGGGCAAGGCCAAGGGCGAGGCCGCCCGGCTGTTCGGCGAGCGTGCCAAGCGCAAGGGCAAATGGGCCGAATGGGTGCGTGCGGAACTGGACGGCATGTCGCCGCCGGAGTTCTCCAACATGGTGCGCAGCGAGGTCAATAAATTGATGGCGGCGGCGAAGTAACCCCGCGCTCATCCACGGCTGTTCAGCCATTCTTCGCGGGTAATTTCCCAGATGTCCTGCGGGAACTTGCCCCCCACGAACGTGCCTTCATCGCTGCGAATCAGGCGCATCCCGGTCCGTTCGGAAAGCCGCCGCGAGGCCACATTCGGCGCAGCCTTCGGCACGCGCAGCAGGGGCCGCTCGAGCACCATGAACCAATACTCGGTCACCGCCGCGCTGGCTTGCGCCATCAGCCCTCGGCCTTGCCATTGCGGGCCCAGCCAGAAACCCCGGTTGTTGTCGACTTCATCCATCAGGCTGACGTTGCCGATCAACTGCTGCGGCGCACTTTTAAGACGGATCGACCAGTGCCATTCCTCACCCCGGGCGATGGCCGGCAAGGCGACGGTTTCCAGGTAGTGGCGTGCGCCGTCCGCCGGGTACGGCCAGGGCACTTGCGCGTTCAGGTAACGCACCACTTCCCAGTGAGGAAACTGCTGCTGGATGGCGTCGGCGTCGTCCAGGCTCAAGGGCTGCAAAATCAGCAGCTCGGTGTACAGCGTCGGTAGCGGGTCCATCCGTAGTCCTCTGCGTGTTTACCAGGTGTTGCCGGGGTTGGGCAGGTTCAGCGTGCCGTGCTCCACGAACCGTTGGGTGCCGAACACGCCGCCCGCCAGTTTGCCCCGCAGCACGTAGGGCAGGTTGTCGAACGATTGTGTCTGGCTCAGGCCCAGGGTCTGGCGCAGCACGGAAAAGGCCGACACGCTCACCGGCACCGTCAGCAAGGTTTCCGAGAAGCGTGGGATGCTGCCTCCCTGGTCACTGACGCCCGAGGCCAGCGGCCGGCCATTGACGTCCAGGTCCAGGGCCACGCCGCTGTAATCGATGGTGCTGTCGTTGGGGTTTTGCACCCGCAGTTTCACCGCAAAGCGCACTTCCAGGTCCTGGCTCGGTAGCGGCTCGATGCCCACCACGTTGATGTTCACCGGGTCACGGTCCGGGAACAGCGCGCAGCCGCCCAGGGTGAGAAGCAGTGCCGACAAAACCAGGAACTTACGCATCAAAGGACCTCTATGGGTGGGGGACGTCCGGATCCTGCATGACTTTGAGGGTAGAGGATTCCGGATCGAATTCATCTTCTTGCAGTTCTATGAACTCTTCAGGCAGGAAAATGTTCAGCAGGATCGCGCAAAAAGCCCCCACGGTAATCGGCGACTCGAAGATGTTGTGCAGCGCCTCTGGCAGTTCGCGCAGCACCTGCGGCACCGCCGCCACGCCCAGGCCCATGCCCAGGGAAATGGCCACGATCAGCACATTGCGCCGATGCAGGCCCGCCTCGGCCAGAATCTTGATCCCCGCCACGGCCACGGTGCCGAACATGATCAGGGTGGCGCCGCCCAGCACCGGCTTGGGCATCAGTTGCAACACCGCGCCAATCACCGGGAACAGGCCCAGCAGCACCAACAGGCCCGCGATAAAGTACGCCACGTAACGGCTGGCCACGCCGGTCAACTGGATCACGCCGTTGTTCTGCGCGAAGGTCACCATGGGCAGGCTGTTGAAGGTGGCGGCCATTACCGAGTTCAGGCCGTCGGCCAGCAGGCCTGACTTGATGCGCTTGATGTACAGCGGGCCCTTGACCGGCTGTTGGGAAATCATCGAGTTGGCCGTGAGGTCACCGGCGGCCTCCAGCGGTGAAATCAGGAAGATCACCGCCACTGGGATAAACGCCACCCAGTCAAAAGAGAACCCGTACTTGAACGGCACCGGCACGCTGACCAGCGGCACCTGGGGCAAAGCCGCCAGGTCTACGCGGCCAAGCAGCCAGGCGACCACAAACCCCAGGGCCAGGCCGATCACGATCGAACCCAGGCGCAGGAACGGGTTGTTGAAGCGGTTCAGCACCACGATGGTCACCAGCACCAGGGCGGCCAGCCCCATGTTGCCGGCCGCACCCAAATCGCTGGCGCCAAAGCCGCCGGCCATGTCGGTGACCGCCACTTTGATCAGCGACAGGCCCATCAAGGTGATGATGGTGCCGGTCACCACCGGGGTGATCAGCTTGCGCAATTTGCCGATGAACTGGCTCAGTGCCACTTCAATAAACGCCGCGAAAAAGCAGATGCCAAAGATCGTCGACAGGATCTCGTCCGTGCCGCCGCCCCGGGCCTTGACCATGAAACCGGCACTGAGAATCACGCTGATAAAAGAAAAACTGGTGCCTTGCAGGCACAGCAGCCCCGAGCCGATGGGGCCAAAGCGGCGCGCCTGGACAAAGGTGCCCAGCCCCGACACGAACAGCGCCATGCTCACCAGGTAAGGCACTTCGCTTTCAAGGCCCAGCACACCGCCCACGATCAGGTCGGATTTATAGCGGGGGCGAGGGGTTTGAGCGTCAGACACGATGCAGGCCCGGGTAGGAAATGGAGGCGCAGGATGCCAGAAACTACCGATCGTCAGAAGTCTGAAAAATTATTAAACCTGCCCCTGCATAAAATCGCCGCGCGGGCGATATCTCCAATAGGCCCACAGACCAATTAAAACAGTGGTGCCCCACGGTGTGTCGCGCACCGTCATGTGGCAGGGACGCCGGCAGCCATCATTCTTCGAGAGCTTTCTATGTCCCTTCGTAATCTGAATATTGCACCTCGAGCTTTTCTCGGCTTTGCGTTCATTGCGTTGCTTGTCGTTGTATTGGGGATGTTCGCGGTCAACCGCATGGCGCTTATACGTGAGGCGTCGGTGGACATGACCACCAACCAGCTGCCCAGCGTTGCGTACCTGGGCAACCTCACCGAAAACGTATTGCGCCTGCGGATTCTGTCGTTTCGTGTGCTGGTCAATCGCGAGTCGGCGGGCCTTCAGGAAGCCCAGACGCGCATGGGCGTGCTGACCGACAACATTCGCAAGGCCCAGGCCAATTACGCGGTGTTGCCGGAGGGCAACGAGGAAGCGGCCCTGTACAAGGCGTTTTGCGAAACGCTGGACAACTACCTCAAGGCCCAGGACGAAATGCTCGCCCTGTCCCAGCAAAACAAGATCGAAGAGATGCGTGCCTTGATCAACACGCGCGTCAAGGACGGCACCGACAAGATGGGTGAGCAGTTGAACAAACTCATCGCCATCAACGCCGCCGACGCCCGCAAGGCCGGAGACGAGGCCGGGCAGAGCTATAAAGACGCCATCACCGGCATCATTGCCGTCTCGGTGATCGCCGCCTTGCTCACCGTTTTGCTCGCCTGGCTGCTGACGCGCAGCATTGTCAGCCCCCTGCAAAAGGCCGTGGCGGCGGCGCAGACCATTGCCGACGGCAACTTGAGCCAGGCCATCGATGTCGACGGCAAGGACGAACCGGCCCGCCTGCTCGGCGCCCTGGCCACCATGCAAAGCAACCTGCGCCAGACCATCCAGCACATCGCCGGGTCGGCCACGCAACTGGCTTCGGCCGCCGAAGAACTCAGCGCAGTCACCGAAGAAGCGTCCAAAGGCTTGCAGCAACAGAACAACGAAATCGACCAGGCGGCCACGGCGGTCAACGAAATGACCGCGGCGGTGGAAGAGGTGGCGCGCAACGCGGTGTCCACCTCCGAGGCCTCGGGCCAGTCCAACCAGGCCGCCCAGGAAGGGCGCGACCGGGTGGTGGAAACCGTGGGCGCGATCCAGACCATGACCCGCGATGTGCAAGACACCGCGCAACTGATCGAGGGCCTGGCCACCCAAGGCCGTGACATTGGCAAGGTGCTGGACGTGATCCGTGCGATTGCCGAGCAGACCAACCTGCTGGCCCTCAACGCGGCCATCGAAGCGGCGCGGGCCGGTGAGGCCGGGCGCGGTTTTGCGGTGGTGGCCGATGAAGTGCGCGCCCTGGCGCACCGCACGGCGCAGTCGACCCAGGAGATCGAAAAAATGGTCGCCGGCATTCAGAGCGGCACCGGCGAAGCGGTGCTGTCGATGCAGCAGAGCAACCAGCGCACGCAAACCACACTGGAACTGGCCCGTGCCGCCGGGGTGGCGCTGGAGCAGATTACCCAGTCCATCAGCCTGATCAACGAGCGCAACCTGGTGATCGCCAGCGCGTCGGAGGAACAGGCGCAGGTGTCCCGCGAAGTGGACCGCAACCTGGTCAATATCCGCGACCTGGCCACGCAGTCCGCCGCAGGGGCCAACCAGACCAGCGCGGCCAGCCATGAGCTGTCGCGCCTGGCGGTGGATTTGAATGCGATGGTGGCCAAGTTTGTGATCTGACGGCTGCCCGGCGTGTGGGTGGACCAGGTTCGCCGGTCGCCCACCCGCCAGTGCTGCCAGCGGTGCGTTCGCGAGGTATTGATGAACGTCGTCGCGCCAGGTGTGGGTAGGCGCAACCTGGCCGATCAGCTTCCCGGTTGCGCCGATGCGTTCACTGCTCTGCTTTCAACTTTTCCAGCGACGCGAGCTGTTGACGGACGCGTTCCTGCATCATCAGGTGCTTACCCTCCGCCATCAACGACGGTGCTGTCGGGACGGTGCCTTCGTGGTTGAGGAAGGTATCAGGACTTTGCAGCTTGCCCTTTTCGAGTAGCGTCTTGAGGGTATGAAGACATGCCTGAGCGATGTGAACATCACCGGCGTTAAGCCGATTTTGAATAAACAACACCCGCGTTTGGCTGTCCATCGGCAGAAAGAGTTTGTCAATCAGTTGCCGCCGGGTGTGCGGCGTTTGCTGTTGAAAAACCGCATCGGGAATGCGGCTCAGGTTGGTAATGCGAAGTAGCATCCCGCTGGTGGTTTTATCCGCCATATTGAGAATGCGCTGGATCCCCTGATTGATGTTTTGCTCGCCGCCGCGCTTGATAGTTTCCAGCGCAAGAAACTGATTGAGCTGCAGAATGCCCTCACGCGCGCGGGGAGAAACCCCCGGCAGATCGTTTTTCAGAAAAGCGTCCAGCAGGTCACCGAGCAATTTCATGTCGTTGTCACCCAGCTTCGCTTGCGCACTATAGCTGGCGTTATCAACCAGCCAATTAAGCTGATTGACAACCGACGCCAGTTTGTTCAGCACAAACGCGCCACCCTGATTTTTTGTTTGCGCAGACAAGCGTTTTTGTAAAACGCTGTCGCCGGTTGCTAACGCCGGGCGCTGCTGGCTGGCCACTTTGGCGATTTTTTGCGTCAGTGAGAGCGAGGCCATTTCTTCAGGCGAGGTAAACACGCCGCTGTCTCGCAGGATTTTCTCGATTTCCTGGCTTGCGTCTTTGCAACACCAGGACTTTTCAGAAGAGGCCATGAGCCGTGAAGCCATGTAAAAACGCTCAACCAACTCCGCTTTACTCTCCATTCCGAAGGTCAAGCGCATAATGTTGCCGGTTTCTTCATCGGGCTTGTAAGAAGATTGCGTGCTTTCCAGATAAGCAAAGCTACTGCGCGCCCGTACGTCCATTGTGCTTAATAACTCACCTTGCGAGTGACTGTAAACTGTCGCATCGGCACTGCCGCCCATAGTGAACTGATGTGATTTATCCGTGGCGCAATCTAATACGATAAAAGGCAGGCCGGGTTGCCAGGCTTTTACTGGGGAGAGCCCGTCTTTGCCATTAAAAAGTTCATCGCGGACAAACTGTGCGTTTTGTGCCGCTTTCTCCAACAAATTGAATTCACCGGTGCTGTGTTTTAACAGGTGAATTAAAAGTTGTGAATCGTCGTTGTTGGCCCAGCCCAGTTGTTGCTCCTGACTGCCAAGGGCGGCTTGCAACTTATTATTATCCTGCGTGTTAGCCGCCAGCAGGGCGACTGAACCGGATTGGGTTTTCGTGAGCCCAAGGTTGCTGTATTTCTGATAGCTTTTGCACAGCAAAATACGCAGCTTGTCGCTGGCTATATCCGAGGCGAATGTGGTGGCGATTTTCGATAAATCGCCTCGTTTTTCAAGGGTTGAATCCAGTATCAGCGTGAGCGGCGTTGTTGCTCCGGCGCGCTGCTGTAGCTGCGTCTTTAAACTGGCCACCAGGTTTTCTACGCCCCAGCCGTGCCCGTCTTGCAGGGGGGTACTGTGATTGAGCGTGGCGTAGGTCGTCGCGTCGGCAACATAGTGGTTACCGGTCTTTTTAAGCAGCTCGGCGACCTCAAAATAGGTCGGCGTTTCCACGTTGCCAGCCCGATCGCTTGCTAAGGTAAACGGCTGGTTCGCATCGCGCTGCTCGGCCATTTCCAGCCCGACTGACAGTGCCTGCATACCCGATGAGAACAGAAAGGTTGGCGGCACATTGGGCATTTTGGCCAGGTACTCCGGGCCAAGACGCTCTTTCATCTGTTGCTCAGTCGCCTGCTTAAAGTCCTTATGGGTGTAGGGCTTGCACAGTGTCATGATCACCATCAGTTCTTCGGCGATCGCCCGGTAGCAGTCGGCAAAGCTGATGCTGTCATGGGTGAGGGATGGCATGGCCTGCGTCATCGCTGAAAGCGTGTTTAGCGCATCAGCCAAAATATTCGGATTAAAACGTTGCGTCGGTTTCGATCCGCCAGTCTCTTGGGCAAGCAGTTGCGGGTTTGCCAACAAATGATTGACCAGACTATCGACCAGGGTTGCCGTGGTTTGCGCTAGCGCGTGGCAGGGATGCTGCACCGGTATTTGCCTTAACAGCGCGGTGCCGGAGCCTGCAGGTTGACCGAACAGCGCTTTAAGCTGGGGCACGCAGTTGCGGTAGTCAAAGTGCTGGGTTTTGTCTACGTCGAGGGTGGAGCGTATTACCTGATAGGCTGACGGGCGGGCGCCCAAGTATTGTAAAAGTTCGGGGTTAGTCTCGAAATCGTTGGTCGGCGAGGCGTCGTCACTAGGTGCGGGCGCATTAGGGAAATCCTGAAGAAGACTTCCAAATATGGTGAAATACGCCGATCCCGTTG